>CAIKKO010000383.1 GCA_903828025.1 uncultured Sphingomonadales bacterium | reverse complement strand
CCCGGCCCGTCTCGTCCGTTCGGAAGAGGTCTATATGGTCGAAGTCCCCGGCGCCGAAGGCGAATTCGGGGTGCTGGAAGGCCACGCGCCGTTCATGTCGGTGGTGAAGGACGGCCCGCTCAAGGTCTACCGCACCGCAGGCGCCGCGCCTGAGGAAATCCGCATCGAAGGCGGGTTTGCCGAAGTGAGCGAAAAGGGCCTGACAGTTCTGGCTGAACACGTCGTCGGCTGATTTCCGCTATAAGTTTGCCGAAGGGCCGGTCCGTTTGGGCCGGCCTTTTGCGTTTGTGGCGGGGCACAACCTGCCCCTCCCCCGTTCGGGGGAGGCTGGGTGGGGGTGCGCGGCGTTTGCCGGTGAGGGCACAGCCCCCTCCCCAACCCCTCCCCACTGGGAGGGGCATTTTGCTTCCGGCTACCTTTTTTCATCAATTCACATAACTGAACTTTTCAGCCTGCTGAAATTGCGCCATAGCGGTGCGTCAAATCCGCATTCCGGGAGAGCTGAGCCATGTCCGAAACCCTTGAAGCCCTGATCGCCGGCAAGGCTGATCTCGTCGATTTCCTGCGCAATCAGCAGCTTGGCCCGAACGTCTATCCGGGCGTGCCGGTCGAATATTCCAACTGGCGCGCCGAGCAGTGGGCCTGGGGGCACACCGCGGTGCTTTACAACCAGTCGTACCACATGGTCGATCTGGCGGTGAAAGGCCCCGACGCATTTGCGATGCTCGAGCATCTCGGCATCAACTCGTTCAAGAACTTCCAGCCCGAGCGCGCCAAGCAGTTCGTGCCCGTCACGCCCGATGGCTACGTCATCGGCGACGTGATCCTGTTCTATCTCGACGAGAACCACTTCAACCTCGTCGGCCGCGCGCCGACGATCGAGTGGGTGGAATTCCACGCTGCCACCGGCAACTGGAACGTGACCGTGGAGCGCGACGAACGCTGGGCGATGCGCACGGATGGAAGGCGCAATTCGTACCGCTTTCAGGTGCAGGGCCCCAACGCGATGAAGATCATCGAGAAGGCCATTGGCACGACCCCGCCGGAGCTCAAGTTCTTCCACATGTGCCGCCTGACCATCGGCGGCAAGGAAGTGCGCGCGCTGCGCCACGGCATGGCGGGACAGCCGGGCTTCGAGCTGTTCGGGCCGTGGGACGATTATGCTGCAGTCCATGCTGCACTGGTCGAGGCGGGCAAGGGCCTCGGCCTAGCGCTCGTCGGCGGCCGGGCCTATTCCTCCAACACGCTGGAATCGGGCTGGATCCCCTCCCCCTTCCCCGCGATCTACACCGGTGAGGCGCTGAAGCCCTATCGCGAATGGCTCTCGGCCAATTCCTATGAGGCCAAGTGCTCGATCGGCGGCAGCTGGGTGCCCGAGACGGTCGAGGGCTACTATACCACGCCGTGGGATCTCGGCTACGGGCCCTTCGTCAAGTTCGACCACGAGTTCATCGGCCGCGCCGCGCTGGAGAAGATGGCTGCCGCCGGAAACCATCGCACCAAGGTGACGCTCGCGCTCGAGAACGAGGACGTGATGCGCGTGCAGTCTTCGGCGCTGTCGATGGGCGAGCGTGCCAAGTTCATGGAATATCCGAGCTCGGTGTACTCCATGCACCCGTTCGATCAGGTGCTGAGCGGCGGCAAGCAGGTCGGCCTTTCCACCTGGATCGGCTACACCGCGAACGAGGGCAAATTCCTGACGCTCGCGATGATGGAGCCGGGCTTTGCCACGCCGGGCACCGAAGTGACACTGCTGTGGGGTGAGCCGAATGGCGGCACTTCGAAGCCCACGGTCGAGCCGCATGTGCAGACCGAGATCAAGGCGGTGGTTGCGCCCGTGCCTTATGTCGCCGCCGCGCGCGACAATTATGCCGAGGGCTGGCGCACGCGGAAGTAAGGGGTTCGGTTCGCGCAGAGGCGTGGAGGCGCAGAGAGAAGGATTGAAGGCGGCTGCGCCGCAGGCACCTTGATCTTCTCCGCGCCTCTGCGCCTCTGCGCGAAAATTTGTTTGTACCCCTAACAATATCTGGCAAAGTGGCTGAAACCAAAACCTAGAGGATTGCCATGGCCGCGAACAACACGATCACGTTCTACGACCTCGCGCTCAGCACCGGCGCGACGATCAGTCCGTTTGTCTGGGCGACCAAATATGCCTTGAAGCACAAGGGCTTCGATCTCGAAGTCGTGCCCGGCGGGTTCACCGGCATTCTGGAGCGCACCGGCGGCAAGACCGAGCGCCTGCCCGCGATTGTCGACGACGGCGAATGGGTGCTCGATAGCTGGGGCATCGTCGAATACCTCGATGCCAAGTACCCGGACCGGCCCGCGCTGATCCCGCACGAAAGCGTCGCGGCCACGCTCAAGGCGCTCGACCACTGGTTCTGGAATGCGGCGGTCGGCCCGTGGATGTTCTGCTTCTGCGCCGATTACCGCAATCTCTCGCTGCCGCAGGACCACGAATACGTCACCCACAGCCGCGAGAAAATGCTCGGGCGCAAGCTGGAAGACGTGCAAGCCGGGCGCGAGGAGCGCCTGCCGAAAATCTCCGCCGCGCTGGAGCCGCTGCGCGCCGCGCTTGGCCAGCACCAGTGGCTGGGCGGGGCAACCCCGAACTATGCCGATTACCGCATCATGGGCGGCATTCTGTTCACCGCATCGGTGTGCCAGACGCCCGTGCTGGCGAACGACGACCCACTGCGCGACTGGATCGAACGCTGCCTCGATCTCTTCGGCGGACTGGGCCGCCATTCCGGCCTGTTCCCGCTGTTCGGGCTGGAGCAGCGCGAGGGCGATCCGGACCTGTTCAACCGCAATGCCGGACAGGGCGGCATCTACAAGCGCAACACTGGTCCGGCTTCGACGCAGGCCGAAACGCAGCGGATTACCGAGGGCTTGAAGAAGTAATACCGCGTGACCCGACACAGGCCATAGGGTCAGGGCAGGCTACTTCGCAGGCGTTTCTGCGCCTTTGGCGTCGGCCGCAGCCTTGAGACGCTGCCGTTCCATTTGCGCGAAGAAGTCATGACACAACGGCGGATAACTCTCTTCGGTCATCTGGCCCGCCACAATTACCGCATAATTGGCCGTGTATCTCCCATAGCACATGTGCTGGATCCGCAGCGGCATTATGATGATCGCTGTGAGCAAGGTCATGAACAGCAACTGGGCCAAAAAGACACGCCACCATGGGTTCTGCGCTGAAGGCTCAGGGGCCGCCTCACGCGGCAGATAGACCGCGACAAACAGCCATTCGACACCATACGTGATATAGGCCGCGAGACTAACCGATTGCTGCGGCCAAAAGAACCAGATCGAACTGGCGAGCAAGTAGCCAAGGTAGATCGCAACAATATGCGCCACGGACAGCACTTTGACCGTGCCCAGAACCGTATGCAGGAAGATCGCATCGACTTTG
>CAIKKO010000382.1 GCA_903828025.1 uncultured Sphingomonadales bacterium | reverse complement strand
CGGCGCGATATGCCCGCGGTAAGACCGGCCGGGCGCTGGCTTCTAGCTGAGTTAGTGACCCCGAGCGTCGCGGAGGCGGCCAAGAATGCCATGGCCGGCATCTGAGGCGGATCAGCTAGCTGCTCCGGCCGCAAAATCGCGCAGCATCTGCTTGGCGATAACCAGCTGCATGATCTGGGTCGTGCCTTCGTAAATGCGATAGATCCGTGCATCGCGGAAGAAGCGCTCGGCTTCATATTCCGCCAGATAGCCCGCGCCGCCGTGGATTTGCACGCAGCGGTCTGCGACCCGCCCGCACATTTCGGACGCGAACATCTTGAATGCGGCGGCTTCCATTAGGATCTTGCGGCCAGCGTCCGCCTTGGCGATGGCGTCGCGCATCATGCATTCGGCAGCATAGATCTCGGCCTGGCTGTCGGCCAGCATCGCCTGGATCAGCTGGAACTGCGCGATCGGTTCGCCGAAAGCCTTGCGCTCGGTGGCATAGCGTGTGGCGCTGTCGAGAATCCGCCGGGCATAGGCGGTGGCCGCCGCGCCCACCGAAAGCCGCCCGTTGTCGAGGCTCTGCATCGCGGTGGCAAACCCGCGGCCTTCCTCGCCGCCCAGCAATGCGTTTCCGGGCACGAACACGTCCTCGAAAATGATGTCGCCGATCTGGCTGCCCTGCTGGCCCATCTTCTTGTCAGACTTGCCGCGCGTTATCCCCGGCGTATCGAGCGGCACAAGAAACGCCGAGACGTGCGCGTTGCGCGGCAAGGTCTCGCGGCTGGTGCGGGCCATGATCAGGCCGAGCTGCGCGTAAGGCGCGTTGGTGATGTAGCGCTTGGTGCCGTTCAGCACATAGCCATTGCCCGAACGGACCGCCGTGGTCGCCATCGCGGCGGAATCCGAACCCGATCCTGGCTCGGTCAGCCCGAACGCGGCGATATCACCGGCGGCGAGGCGCGGCAGCCATTCGGCCTTCTGTTCGGGGGTGCCCGCGTTCTTGATCGCCGAGCAGACCATGCCGACGTTGATCGAGACGATCGAGCGATAGGCCGGCAGGGCATAGCTCAGCGCATGGATGGTCTCGATATACTGGCTGATATTCATCCCCGCGCCGCCGTATTCCTCGGGCATGGTCAGGCCGAACAGACCCATCTCGCGCATTTCGGCAAGCAGGTCAGCGGGGATGGTGTCGGTGGCGATGACCTCCGCTTCCGCCGGGATCAGCCGTTCGCGCACATAGCGGCGCAGCTGCTCGTGGAACTGGGCAAAGACCTCCGGGTCCATACCGGAAACATGCGTTGCGGCGGATTGCGCGTTCATTGGGACATCCTCGTTTGTCGCATTTTCCCAAAAGCCTAGCCGAGAATTGGCGGCGCGGGAATGGCGGATCGGGGCAGGGGGCGGGGGCCACCGCCCGGAAAATCAGGGCTAATGCGTATTCCCCTGATCAGGCCGTTTCAGCCAAGTGCTGGCATGAGGACTCCGCCATGTTGAAACGCATCGAAACCTCTGAACTCACGCTCGGGATGTTCATCCAGAAGCTGGAAGGAAGCTGGTTCAAGCATCCTTTCTGGAAGAGCCGCTTTGTCCTCGACGAGCAGTGGATGCTCGAAGTCTTGCAGGGCAGCGCGGTGGAAACGGTGATCATCGACACAGAGCAGGGGCTCGATAGCCAGCCCGATCCGGATGACGTTCCGGCGCGGATGCCGGGTCTGGCTGCTGCGCCGCCGCCAGCGGCCGCGCGCTCGGCACCCCTCCGCCCGGTGACCACGCCGTTTGCCGCTGCCCGGATCGCGACCGTCAAGGAATTCGGCACCGCCCGAAAAATCGCCGACCGCCATTCCAAGGTCGTCAGCCGCGTGTTCCTCGAAGCCCGGCTTGGCCGAGGGATCAGCGCGCGCAATGTCGATCCGCTGATCGACGATATCTACGCTTCGGTGCAGCGCAATCTCTATGCTTTCAACGGCTTGCTCCGCTGCCGCGAGGATAGCGAGGAAACCTATCGCCATGCGCTTGCCACCAGCGCGCTGATGATCGCGCTCGCCCGCCAGATGAACTTATCGCCTTCCGAAACGCGCGAGGCCGGGATGGCCGGGCTCCTGATGGATATCGGAGCCGGGCAGGAAACCGCCGGAACGCCGTCTGCGATGGCGGGGGCAGACGACGCCCGCAGCCAGCACGTGCTGGTCGGCCACGCGCTGCTCAAGGCGGCGGGTGATATTCCCGAACCGGTGCTCAAGGTTTGCCTGCGCCACCACGAGCGGCTCGATGGCAGCGGCTTTCCGCATCAGTTGGCGGGGCAGGATATCGATCAGCTGTCGCGCATGGCCGCGATTTGCGATTCCTACGATCTGCTGGTCGCGGGCAGCAATGGATCGGGCGGGCTCGATCCGGCTGAGGCGATCCGCCATCTGGGCGATCATGGGCAGGGGCTCGATCCCGCCATCATGGTCTATTTCATCGAGATGCTGGGCATCTATCCCATTGGTGCTTTCGTCGAACTGCGGTCAGGCCGGCTGGCCATGGTGGTGGACGAGGACCCGTCCGAGCGCGCGCTGCCCACGGTCTACACCTTCTGGTCGCGTCCGCAGGACAAGCGCCTCAAGGGCGAGACGATCGAGCTGTCCCAATGCTACGGTGCGGACGAGATTGTCGGCATCGCCCAGCTTGGCGGGCTCGATCTGCCGCCGCTCGGGGCGCTGCGCCAGACGTTGCTGAGCGCCTATGCCAAAGCGTCAGGCGCCTGATCCACCAAGACGTGCGCCAGCGCTTCCGCCACCCGGATGCCGTCGACCGCCGCCGAGAGAATGCCGCCCGCATAGCCTGCGCCTTCGCCTGCGGGATAGAGCCCGCGCGTGTTGAGGCTCTGGAAATCGGCCCCGCGCGTGATCCGCACGGGCGAAGAAGTGCGCGTCTCGACCCCGGTCAGCACCACATCGGGATGATCGTATCCGGGCATCTGGCGGCCGAACACCGGCAAGGCCTCGCGCATCGCGTCGATCGCGTAGCCGGGCAGGCACGCGGCGAGATCGGTCGGGCGCACGCCGGGCTGGTATGATGGCGCGATGGTGCCAAAGCTGGTCGAGGCCCGTCCGGCGAGAAAATCACCGAGGCGCTGCCCCGGGGCCTGATAGTTCGACCCCCCGGCGGCGAAGGCCAGTTCCTCCCAGTGGCGCTGGAACGCCACCCCCGCGAGCGGCCCGCCCGGATAGTCGCGCTCAGGCGTGATATCGACCACGAGGCCCGAGTTGGCGTTGAATTCGGCGCGCGAATACTGGCTCATCCCGTTCGTCACCACGCGCCCCGGTTCCGATGCGGCGGCGACCACGCGCCCGCCGGGGCACATGCAGAAGCTGTAGACCGAGCGGCCATTCTTCGCCTGATGCGCCAGCGCATAGGCAGCGGGGCCGAGAATCGGGTTGCCCGCACCCGGGCCATAGCGCGCGACATCGACCAGCTTCTGCGGATGCTCGATCCGCACGCCGATGGCGAAGGGCTTGGCCTCGATATGCACGCCTTGCGCATGAAGCACCGCGAACGTGTCGCGCGCCGAGTGGCCCACCGCCATGATCACGTGGCGCGCTGGGAGCACTTCGCCCGTGGACAGCACGAGCGCTTCGAGCTGCCGTTCGCCAGCCGCATCCTTGCCGATCACGAAATCGTCGACTCGCGTTTCGAAGCGGTATTCGCCGCCGAGCGCTTCGATCGTCTCGCGGATCGACAAGACCATTGTGACCAGCCGGAAGGTGCCGACATGCGGGTGCGCTTCGGTGAGGATATCGGCAGGCGCGCCGGCCTTGACGAATTCCACCAGCACTTTGCGGCCCAGATGGCGCGGGTCCTTGATCCGGCTGTAGAGCTTGCCATCGGAGAACGTGCCTGCGCCGCCCTCGCCGAACTGGACGTTGGATTCCGGGGTGAGCACGCTGCGCCGCCACAGCCCCCAAGTGTCCTTGGTCCGCGCGCGCACGGCTTTGCCGCGCTCGATGATGATCGGCTTCAGCCCCATTTGCGCAAGGATCAGCGCCGCAAGCAGCCCGCAAGGCCCTGCGCCGATCACCACCGGGCGCGGGCCCGCCCAGCCGGGCGGGGCCATGACCGGAAAGCGGTAGCTCGTATCGGGGGCAGGGCGCAGCTGGCTGTCACCGCTATGGCGCGCCAGCACGGCCGCCTCGTCCGCCACCGTCACATCGAGCGCATAGACCAGCTTGATCGCCGATTTGCGCCGCGCATCATTGCCGCGCTTCGCCACGCTGAAGCGGATGAGATCGGCGGGCTCGATATCCAGCCGCGCACAGATCGCGGCTTCCAGATCGGGCGCGGTGTGATCGAGCGGCAGCTTGAGTTCGTTGAGGCGAAGCATGGAGGCTTCCCTAGTCGCCCGAAGGCCGGGGGGGAAGGCTGGTGCCGCCTTCCGCGTGAGCGGAACGGATTTTAGTGCATGTGCCCCGAAACAATCGCGTCGAACACGGCGGCATGAAGCGGCTCGACAAACACGCAGCCTGCCTCAAACCGGTCGGTCCACACGACTTTGGCCTGACGCGGCGGCAGTCCGGGGAGCGTTATCCACACGCTTTCGCCGATGCGCAGGCGCTCCATCCCGGCCAGCCGCAGGCCATGCTGCGAAAGGTCGAGGATCTGGGCCGCAAGTCGCACGATGGAGCGCCGATACTGGACCCGCACGACCATAGGCCGACGTTCGGACTGTCGCTCCTGCTGGGATCGTTGATCGGGAAGCTCGGCAGGCATGAGAACTCCGGCTTTTGGCAGTCCTTGACGGAAACGGTTGACGCGGTGTTACATCACGAAGGCCTTCAAATTCATTAACCCGATAGAAATTATGCCAAGCCCCGGAATCCCGGTTCAAGTTCCCAAATCGTCCCAAAGCCCCACCTACGGGGCGTGCGCAGGATCAGGCACAGCTGATGACACTCCGTCTCCATACCTACTGGCGTTCGTCTGCCGCGTGGCGGGTGCGCACCGCGCTCGCGCTCAAGGGCCTCGAATGGGAGGCGGTGGCGCGCGATTTGCGCAAAGGCGGCCAGTCTGCGCCCGATTATCTTGCGCTCAATCCGCAGGCGCTGGTCCCCGCGCTGGAAGTGGAGGGCGACGTGCTTACCCAGAGCCTGGCGATCTGCGAATACCTTGAGGAACGCTGGCCAGAGCCGCCGCTGCTCCCCGCCGATCTGATCGAGCGCGCGCGGGTGCGGGCTTTCGCGCTGGCGGTCGCCTGCGATATCCATCCGCTGCAGAACCTCAAGGTGCTGCGCATGCTGCGCGCGCGCGGGCTCGACAAGGCGGCGGTCGACGGCTGGGCGCATGAGGTCATCGAGGGCGGGCTTGCCGCCTGCGCAAAGCTGATCGAGCACCGCACCGGGCCCTATTGCTTCGGCGCGGCGGTCACGCTCGCCGATGTCGTGCTGATCCCGCAAATGGCCAATGCCCGCCGTTTCGGTGCGCGCGTCGATTTTCCCCGGCTCGAGGCGATCGAAGCCGCCGCGCTGGCGCACCCCGCCTTTGTTGCCGCACGGCCCGAAGCGCAGGTCGACGCCGATTGACATTCAGCCCGCGCGAGCGATGCTGCGGGCGTGTCTTTTCGGGAGTTTGCCATGCGCCGCCGCCTGCTGTTGTCCGCTGCTGTGGTCCTTTTGGCGGCGGCGCCCGCCTGCAGCGCCAAACCGGCCAAGCCCCCGCTCGATCCGGCCACGGCGCTGCACATGCGGCTGCTCACGCTCGATACGCACCTCGATACGCCGGCCTCGCTGGTGCTACCCGGCTGGTCGATCATGGATGCGCACACGGTCAAGGATGATGCCACCCAGGTCGATCTGCCGCGCATGAAGCGGGGCGGGCTCGATGGCGGATTCTGGGCGATCTACACGCCGCAGGGGCCGCTCGATGCGGAATCGACCCGCAAGGCGCGCGATTTCGCGGTGATGCGCGGCGTGGCGATCCGCGAGATGGTGGCCGCGCACCCGGACTCCTTCGCGCTCGCCAGCAAGGCCGCCGATGCCGCCGCGATCAAGGCGAGCGGCAAGCGCGTGGTCTATCTCTCGATCGAGAATGCCTGGCCGCTGGGCGATGATCCCACCTTGCTGCGCAGTTTCTACGCCATGGGCGTGCGCATTTCGGGCTTTGCCCATTTCCGCACCAACCAGTTTGCCGACAGTTCAACCGACGCCGCGCGCTGGGACGGGCTGAGCCCGCTCGGTGTGCAGTTGCTGGCCGAAATGAACCGCCTCGGCGTCGTGGCGGACCTTTCGCACAGTTCGGACCGGGCGCTCGATGATGCGCTGCGGCTTTCCAAGGCTCCGGTCCTCCTCACCCATTCGGGCTGCAAGGCGGTGTTCGATCACCCGCGCAATATCGACGACGTGCACCTCAAGGCGCTGGCGGCTGCGGGCGGGGTGATTCAGATAAACTCGGTCTATGTGAAGGGCCTGAAGCAGAGCCCCGAGCGTGAGGCGGCGCTCAAGGCGATGGGGGCGAAGTATCCCGAAGACCACATCATGAGCGGATCGGAGCGCAAGGACTTCCTCGCTGCGCGCCGTGCGATCGAAGTTCAATTTCCAGCTGTGCGCGCCGGTTTCGAGGATGTCATGGCCAACCTGCTCCATGCGCTCAAGGTTGCCGGGGTCGATCACGTCGGCATCGGGCTCGATTGGGACGGCGGCGGCGGGGTGACCGGCCTTGAGGATGTGGTCGATCTGCCCAAGCTGACCGCAGCCTTGCTGGCGGCGGGCTATACCGAGGCGGATATCGCCAAGATCTGGTCGGGCAACGTGCTGCGCGTGTTGGCGGCAGCCGAAGCCGAGGCGGCCAAGGAGGCCAAACCCTAGCGCACTTCGCCTTTCAGCCCGAGGTGCGTGGCCAGCGCCTTGAGATCGCGCTCGACACCTTCGTTGACCAGCACCGCGATCTGCGTCTGGACATCCAGCACGAGCGCGGTGCCGTCCACGCGCAATCCGCTGCCGCTGATGCCTTGGGCGGTGTTGCCGCTGAAGCGGCGGCACAGGCGCACCGCCAAGCCCCAGCTCTGCGCCTCGCGCAGCAGTTCGGGTGCGGCGAGCAGGCTCAGTTCGGATGGCAGATCGCTGCGCCCGGTGTTGGCGATCATCGCGGCGGCGAGCATCGCGCGATCTGCTGGGCCCGCGCCGATCCAGCGCTTGCGTAGCGCCCAGTCACGCGCGAGGTCGCCGCGCAAGTTCGGCTCGACCATCGCGGTGGCGAGGCACAGCATCGTCGCGGCAAGGCGCAGGCGTTCGTGGCCGGGGACGCTGCCCGGCAGGCTGGCCGCAGCG
>CAIKKO010000381.1 GCA_903828025.1 uncultured Sphingomonadales bacterium | reverse complement strand
GGTCGAGCAGCTCGGTGAAGTCGATGTTACCGGCATCGCGCCGATGACAGCCGTGATCCCCAACCAGCAGCGCCTGCGGGCCGACGTGATCGGGGCCGATCCACTGACCGGTGGCGGTGTGCGCGATGCCGTGCTCGCCAATGCGCCTGCGGGCGAACATGGCTTCTTCGGCGTTCCCAAGGTGATTGAGTAATGCCAACGACCGACAATGAACTGACCGAACTCGGCGTCGCAGCGATCCGTGATGGTGTCGTCGGCGGCGCTTTCACCGCCGTCGAAGTGGCAGGTGCGTTCAACACCGCCGCCGCCGAAGCACAGGCCGCGCTCAATGCCTTTATCAAGCTGACGCCGGACAAGGCGCTGGAAGCCGCTGCCAAGGTCGATGCGGACCGCGCCGCGGGCCAGCCGCTGGGCAAGATGGCGGGCGTGCCGATCGGCATGAAGGATCTCTTCGCCACCAACGGCACCGAGACCACCGCAGCTTCGAACATCCTCGGCAATTTCGTGCCGCCCTACGAATCCACCGTCAGCCAGAAGCTGTGGGATGCGGGCGCGGGCATGCTCGGCAAGCTCAATCTCGATCAGTTCGCGATGGGTTCGTCGAACGAAACCAGCGCGTTCGGCAATGTGATCTCGCCATGGCGGCGTGAGGGCAGCTACGATCCTGTAGATGCGCTTGCGGTAAAGGCGCTGCTGCAGCCGTGGCAGTATGCGAATCTCCCTGACGGGAGATTTTTCGATTCATCCGATCTTGCCCCGGGGGGATCATCAGGTGGTTCTTCCGCAGCAGTCTCTGCGCGTATTGTGGCTGCAGCGACCGGCACGGACACCGGCGGTTCGATCCGCCAGCCCGCCGCCTTTACCGGCATCTCGGGCATCAAGCCGACTTATGGCCGCTGCTCGCGCTGGGGCATCGTCGCCTTTGCCTCCAGCCTCGATCAGGCCGGGCCGATGGCGCGCGACGTGCGTGACTGCGCGATCATGCTGGAAGCGATGGCGGGCTTCGATCCCAAGGATTCGACCAGCCTCGACATGCCGGTGCCGGAGTGGGAAGCCAATCTGAACCCCGATCTGCGCGGCAAGAAGGTCGGAATCCCGCGCGAGTACCGCATGGCCGGGATGGACCCCGATGTCGCCCGCGTCTGGGATGAAGGCAAGGCCTGGCTCAAGGATGCCGGTGCCGAGATCGTCGACATCAACCTTGCGCACACCAAATATGCGCTGCCCGCGTATTACATCATCGCCCCTGCCGAAGCCTCGTCCAACCTCGCGCGCTATGATGGCGTGCGCTACGGCCTGCGTGATCTGCCGCAGGGCGCGGGCTTGCAGGATATGTACGCCGCGACCCGCGCTGCCGGGTTCGGTGCCGAAGTGAAACGCCGCATCCTGATCGGCACATATGTGCTCTCGGCGGGGTTCTACGACGCCTATTACACGCAGGCGCAGAAGGTCCGCACGCTGATCAGCCGCGATTTCATGGACGCGTTCCAGACCGTCGACGTGATCCTTGCCCCAACCGCGCCGACCGCCGCCTTCGTGCTTGGGGAGATGATGGCCAATCCATTGGACATGTACCTCAACGACGTATTCGCGGTGCCCGCCTCGCTGGCCGGCCTGCCTGCGATGTCGGTGCCTGCGGGGCTCGATAGGCAGGGCCTCCCGCTTGGCCTCCAGCTCATCGGCCGCCCGTTCGACGAACAGGGCGTGCTTGATGCAGGGCTGGCGATTGAAGCCCGCGCGGGGTTCACCGCGCGTCCGGCAAAGTGGTGGTGAGGGCTGGGGCGGAATTGACGCTCGCCTGTAGATTTGGTATTACCTAAATCATGTATTACCAATCGAACATGACCTCCAAAGGCCAAGTTACTGTGCCCAAGGATATCCGCGATGCCCTCGGCCTTGCGC
>CAIKKO010000380.1 GCA_903828025.1 uncultured Sphingomonadales bacterium | reverse complement strand
TCAAGGGCGTCCTTGATCTTTCCGACGTAATAAGCATTATCGCTTTTCCACCGCTGGTTCAAAAACTTGCGGAAATCCTCGGACTCGGCAACCGTAATGCCGCCAGCGTTCGTCTGCTTGTGCAACTCCCACTGCGCTTTAATGCCGTTTAGCAAACTGGTTTTTTCATCCGCTGTCGCCGCATTGACGAATCGGCGATCCTTGAGTAGGGCATCTACCGGATCGGGCGCCACGACCGGCAGACCCTTGCTGCGTTCGCGCCCCTCCGCGTAAAGCTTCCCCATCGCGGCATCAAGCTGCGCGATCTTCTGGTCAAACGGAGCCGCCACGGCCAGCCCGCGCGCTTCGTGAGCAGCATTCTCTGACCCGCCACTCCCCCCGGTCGAATCAACGATCTTCTGTGCCTGCCCCTCTAGCGCCGCCCGCTCTGCCAGCAATTGTTCGGCCATGCGCTTTCCGGCAGGTTCCTCTGTAAATTTGGCGATTGTCGCGTCGGTAGCCCCGGACAGCACATCACCCGCCAAAGCACTGTTTCTGGCATGCGTGAGGCCAAGCCGCTCTAAAATGGCGCGGCGCTCATCGTGCATCGCAGCAGGAACACCGGCTGGAGTGGATTCCGCCTCGACCTGCGCCGCATGACCCGATGTCGGTTCGGCCAGGCTCGTTTCATGCGCCGGGGTATTCGGTAATTCCTGGCGCTTCGGCTCGATGGGTTCCAGCCGCAACGTAACAGGCTCCGCACGCGGAGGAGATGGAGTCAGCGGGGCTGTCGGCGCGTCCTTGGGCAACAGCGCCAATTCTGGCTTAGGCGGTTCCGGCGGTTCCGCAGCGGAGCGGCGTGCGACGGGAACCCGCTGTTGCTCCCAAATCGGCGTCTGTCGGTACACAGGCGGGATCGCCGCTTCATGTTGCGCCGCAGTAGCGGCCGCAGACCGTTCCGCTGCCGTGCGCGTTGCCGCTTTCGTGATCGCTTTTGCAGCCATATCCCGCGCCAGTCCGGCTGCGGGAGCCTCTAGCATCGGGGCAACGTTCATCAGTCCCGACCGGCCGGCTACCTTTGCCTCGGACTCGGCCAGCGCCTGCTGCGGCGACAGACCGGCAGCGACCCCCCGCTTATAGTAGGTGTCCTTGAGCGATTGTTCACCCAGTCCTATTCCCTCGGCGACGGTTGAAACGGCGCGCTTGACCGGTTCTGTTTCCGGCTGATGCCCCGCGCCCATCACCGCCTCGCGCGCCTCATTGCCGGCCTGTAGCGCCACGTCCAGCGACTTTCCGTCTGCCAGCGTGCGGATGGTGTGCCAGATCCCCACAATGCCGCTGGCGGGCACCAGCAGCCCCGTGGCGGCTGTTTTGGCTACGTCCCGATATATCTCATTGCCGGTGGCGACGGGAGCCGGTTTGGCGGGTTCCGGCTTATCCGGCAAGCTGTCGAATTCGGAAGCCAGGGAGCGCGGCCCGACCACCTTTTCAGCCGCAGCGCGCGCTTCGGGAGAATCCGGGTTGGAGAACCCCTTATATACGGCCACCGCCCGGTGCCAGTCGCCGTGCCGCTTCGCCAGATCTGACAGGTAGGCATCTGCCGCAACGCGCGCTTCCTCGGGTTTGGTCGGGTCGAATTGAATGCCGCGTTTGCGCAGCATATCGGTGGTGGTCGGCAGAAATTGGAAATCCCCGACCGCCCCAGACTTCGGATGCACGAACTTCGGGTCGCCCGGTTTTGCCTCGGATACACGCAGGCGCTCAAGCAGTTCCGGCGGCGTGCCGTAGGATCGCTTCGACGCATCAGGCAGCGCATCGAATTCTTCGGCTAAACTCATTGCATCAGCCTCGGCGACCCACTCTTGGAATAATCCTTATCGAGGTCCTCAAGTGCGTTCAGTTTGGCCTTGAACACCTCACGTTCAGCCGGCGTCATGCTCGATCTCATGGCGATTTTTTCCTCCCGACTCATGCTTGGGTACTGGACTGCCCGCGCATCGGCATAGCCGCTGAATCGCCCGAGAGCCGATGAGTACGCAGCCGGATCGGTCGCGTGCGGCGCCAAGTAATGATGCCTCAACAGATCCAGCTTCTTCTGCGCGATGATCTGGTCAGCCGCCTGACGAATTGCCGATTCCGTCATGTGCACGTTCGGGTTTGCCATCTCGGACATCGATCTTGCAAGGTTTGTATCACCTCCAGCCAGTGCCAGCATGTTTGAGTTTTTTGCAAGCAAATCCGTTTCTGTTTTGGCAAGCGTGGCCGGGTCGATATGCAACAGAGCGCCAATCCCCATTACCAACTGCTGACGATCTGCCGCAACGCCCGTAGCAGCCCCCTGGGCGTGCAGTTTGATTGTCTGGAGCAGTCCGATATCATTTTGCGCTGTTGACGCTCTGGACTGCACCTCCGCGAAATGCTTGGCGTTATTTTCAGCCTGCGATACTGCCGATGCCGACACCCCAGGAGCAAGGCCAGTCGGAACAAAGTTTCCAGCGCCTGTCGGCGTTTGTGCGTTCGGCGGCGGGGCGACGCCACCGGTTACGCCTGGAACATTCCCCGGCCCGACTTGCGGCGTCCCGGCCGGCAACGCAGACGCCACACCTTCCGGTGATTGCTGATTCAGCGGGTTAACCTGCACTTGCGGCGTCGAACCCTGTGCAACATACGATGGGGCCGTGATGCCCGGTTGCGCCGCAGAAGCGGTGCGCCCTACCACCGAGTTGTTGAGCATCTGCAACACAGTCTCGGGCGCATGTGTTGCCGCCATCATCAGATGCGCCGTGCGCGCCTCGGCGATCACCGGATCAACGCCCGAGTCGATCAGTTGCTGCCGCACCCCGGCCACCTTCTTGATTATTCCCTGCCCGTTGCCGTTCTTTACATCTGGATCGGCGCGCAGCCCTTGCGCTAGTTCATCTGCCAATGCGGCCTGAGTGTTAGTGAATTTGAATTTCGCATTGCGCGCCTCAATCGCCGCCTGATCTGCCTGCGAACTGGCATGGCTGATACGCGATGCGGAGGTCTGCTCAGAGACACCGGCTTCGGCCTCCGCGCGCCGCGCCTCAGCCTGCCGTTGCGCGACATCGGCGTTATACG
>CAIKKO010000379.1 GCA_903828025.1 uncultured Sphingomonadales bacterium | reverse complement strand
CGTGCTGCCCGCCGGTCTGGCGGGTGGCCTCCCGGTTGCTATCGAACTTGACGGTCCGGCGGGAAGCGATCGCATGCTGCTTGGCCTCGGCCTTGCGGTTGAGGCCCTGCTCGGGTCTTTTCCGCCGCCGCCTCCTTTCAGCGCGGGGTAAACAGCGCCCGGCTCCATTGCTTTCGCAACGCCATGCCGGTCGGAGGAAAGGGAATTGTCTGCTTTTGGCGCCAACTGACATTCGCCATGGCACTTGGAAACGACGGCTTTGTCCCCCCCGTCCGGCAATCGGGCCGCTAGGCGGTTAATAGGTCCTGACCCTAGACCGGTCGAAAGGTGCTCTAAGCGCCTGCATATGTGCAAATCACTTTCCTACACGCAACGATTTCGGCATGGACATCCGGCTCTTTCAACCGTGGCCCCCCAAGCTGCGCCGCCCTCTGGTTCTCCGCTTGCAAGGCCTGCATGGCCTGTTGGCTCAGGAGCGGAGGCGGTGTGTCATCCGCGTCGTCTCCAACACGCGGGTTATGCCCGGATCGGGCCGTGATGGCCTGATTTGGGAAAAAATCCTTGAAATTCAGTGGGAAGCGCCGAATGCCCGGCCCCCACGAGTTTTGTCTCAGGACCGTGTCAACCGTGTCAACCTCGCCGCCCCAGCAGCGGCAAGGGCGGGGTCGGGCCTTCAGCGATCCCGCTGCGCCAGCAGCCGCAGCCGCAGGGCGTTGAGCTTGATGAAGCCCGCCGCGTCCTTCTGGTCGTAGGCACCGGCGTCATCCTCGAAGGTCACGTGGCGCTCGGAATAGAGGCTGTCCGCCGATTTGCGGCCGACGACCGAGGCGCTGCCCTTGTAGAGCTTGAGGCGGACGGTGCCGTTGACCTTGGTCTGGCTGTGGTCGATCGCGGCCTGCAGCATCTCGCGCTCCGGGCTGAACCAGAAGCCGTTGTAGATAAGCTCGGCGTACTTGGGCATGAGCTCGTCCTTGAGGTGCGCCGCGCCGCGGTCGAGCGTGATGCTCTCGATGCCGCGGTGCGCGCGGGCATAGATCTCGCCGCCCGGGGTTTCGTACATCCCGCGGCTCTTCATGCCGACAAAGCGGTTCTCGACCAGATCGAGGCGGCCGATGCCGTGCTTGCGGCCAAGCTCATTGAGCGCGGCGAGCAAGGTGGCGGGCGACATCGCCTCGCCGTTCAGCGCGGTGCCGTCGCCCTGTGCGAAGTCGATGGTGATGTATTCGGGCTGGTCCGGCGCGTCTTCAGGGTTGACCGTGCGGCTGTAGACGTAGTCCGGCGTTTCCTGCCACGGGTCTTCCAGCACTTTGCCTTCGGACGAAGTGTGCAGGAGGTTCGCGTCGGTGGAGAACGGGCTTTCGCCGCGCTTGTCCTTGGGCACCGGGATCTGATGTTCTTCGGCCCAGGCGATCAGCGCGGTGCGGCTGGTGAGATCCCACTCGCGCCACGGGGCGATGACCT
Organism: uncultured Sphingomonadales bacterium; assembly: GCA_903828025.1. GTDB lineage: Bacteria > Pseudomonadota > Alphaproteobacteria > Sphingomonadales > Sphingomonadaceae > Novosphingobium. The sequence goes on along the minus strand of CAIKKO010000379.1, from coordinate 1,048 downwards.
TGATGCCCGGCTCCAGCGCATAAGCGGAAAGCTCGAAGCGCACCTGATCGTTGCCCTTGCCGGTCGCGCCGTGGGACACAGCATCCGCACCGGTCTCGCGTGCGATCTCGATCAGGCGCTTGGAAATGAGCGGGCGGGCGATCGAAGTGCCGAGCAGGTAATCGCCTTCGTAGCGGGCATTGGCGCGCATCATCGGGAACACGAAATCGCGCACGAATTCCTCGCGCAAGTCGTCGATATAGATGTGTTCGGGCTTCACGCCCATGAGTTCGGCCTTGGCGCGGGCAGGGGCCAGTTCCTCGCCCTGGCCGAGATCGGCGGTGAAGGTCACCACTTCGCAGCCATAGGTCACCTGCAGCCATTTGAGGATGACGCTGGTATCGAGACCGCCCGAGTAGGCAAGGACGACGCGTTTGATATCGGACATGGCTGGTGATTCCCGCGAAATTGGCTGCGCGCGCGGCTAGCAGGGGAGAGGCCGCGGCGCAACCGATGGGGCGCGGGGTATCAGCTGCGGCGCGCTGCCGCGTAGTCCTTTTCCGTCTCGGCGATGTAGTTCCGCGTCAGCGGCAGTGCATCGCGATTGCGCACGATCTGCAGCTGGAAATTAACCAGATCGGCGTGTTCGAACCCGGTCGCCGCGCCGGCGAGGTAGAACTGCCACATGCGGAAAAAGCGCCCGTCGTAGATCCGGGTGATGGTCTCTTCCTGCTCGGCGCAGCGGGCATACCAGGCGCGCAAAGTGAGCGCGTAGTGGCGGCGCAGGATCTCGCAATCAGTGAGCATGAGCTTGCACGGCTCGATCCCCGCCATCGTCTCGCTGAGCGAGGGGATGTAGCCGCCGGGGAAGATGTATTTCCGGGTGAAATCGTCGGTAATGTTGGGCGGACCGGCGCGGCCGATGGTGTGCAGCAGCATGACCCCGTCCAGAGCGAGCAGATCGTGGCACTTGCGGAAGAACGTTTCGTAATTGGGCACGCCGACATGCTCGAACATGCCGACCGAGACGATGCGGTCATAGGGGCCGACCTCATCGCGGTAGTCGGTG
>CAIKKO010000378.1 GCA_903828025.1 uncultured Sphingomonadales bacterium | reverse complement strand
GTCTCGACGGCCTGTCGTATCAGCGCTTCATGCTGCACTACAACTTCCCGCCGTACTCGGTTGGCGAAGTTGGCCGTTTCGGTGCGCCGGGCCGCCGCGAAGTGGGTCACGGCAAGCTGGCGTGGCGCGCGCTCAACCCGGTGCTGCCGACCAAGGATGAGTTCCCCTACACGATCCGCGTTCTCTCGGACATCACCGAGTCGAACGGCTCATCCTCGATGGCGACCGTCTGCGGTGGCTGCCTTTCGATGATGGACGCTGGCGTTCCGATCGAACGTCCGGTTTCGGGCATCGCGATGGGTCTGATCCTTGAAGGCGACGAGTTCGCCGTCCTTTCGGACATCCTAGGCGACGAGGATCACCTCGGCGACATGGACTTCAAGGTGGCCGGCACCAGCGCCGGCATCACCACGATGCAGATGGACATCAAGATCGCGGGCATCACGCGCGAGATCATGGCCAAGGCGCTGCATCAGGCAAGCGAAGGCCGCGCGCACATCCTTGGCGAGATGACCAAGGCACTGGGTTCGGCTCGTACCGAGCTTTCGGCCCACGCGCCGCGCATCGAGACGATCCAGATCGACAAGTCGAAGATCCGTGAAGTGATCGGTACCGGCGGCAAGGTGATCCGCGAGATCGTTGCTGAAACCGGCGCCAAGGTCGACATTGACGACGAAGGCCTGATCAAGATCAGCTCTTCCGACATCAACCAGATCGAGGCCGCGAAGAAGTGGATTCTCGGCATCGTGGAAGAAGCCGAAGTCGGCAAGGTCTATGACGGCAAGGTCGTGAACATCGTCGATTTCGGCGCGTTTGTGAACTTCATGGGCGGCAAGGACGGCCTCGTCCACGTGTCGGAAATGCGCAACGAGCGGGTCGAGAAGCCCACCGATGTGGTCAAGGAAGGCCAGGCCGTGAAGGTCAAGGTGCTCGAGATTGATCCGCGCGGCAAGGTTCGCCTGTCCATGCGCGTCGTCGATCAGGAAACCGGTGCCGAGCTGGAAGATACCCGTCCGCCGCGTGAAGCGCGCCCCGAGCGCAGCGATCGTGGTGATCGTGGTGATCGCCGTGGTCCGGGCGGCCCGCGTGGTGATCGCGGTCCCAGACGCGATGGGGGCCGCGATGGGGGCCGTGATGGCGGCGGTGGTCGTGATCGCGGTCCGCGCGGCGGCGATGAGGGCGGTTCGGGCGATCACATGCCCGCGTTCCTCAAGTCGGACGACTGATCCGCTCCCGCCTTCTGGCAGAGCGAACGAAACGAGGGCCTGCGGCAACGCGGGCCCTTTTTTCTTGCGTTGGTGCGGCTAGGGTTGGACCATAACGACCGGAGGCGGGACATGCGGTTTGGGTTTACGAAAAGTGTCATGATGGCGGGTCTGCTGGCATCGTCCGGGGCCGCTCTGGCCTGCGCCGATGTCGGCTGCGACCCGGTCTGGTCGCTGTTCGGCGGCGCGCCAGCCTGCCACAACCGCGCGGTTATTGCCCCGGGCAACGACAGCCGGGTCAATCTGCTGGCGCTGCTGCGCACTTCAGCGGGACTGGGGCTGATTGATCCCGTGCAGGGCGGCGCAGACTATCCCAAACCCGGGTACGACGAGGAGAGCTTCGGCCACACTTTCCTCGATTGGGGCATGCTCAAGCGCAGCTGGAAGCCAGAGGGTGAGCTGGGGACATTGCCCAGCGATGTCGGCCCGTGCGAGCGCGCTGCGGTGGCCGTTCCGCAGTTCAACGCTGCGCTGGAGGCCAACCGGGGCGTGCCACTGGCCGAGCGCACGGCGCTGGCTGCCGCGCGCGCGGGCCTTGCGGCCCGGTGCGACGCGCCGGCTTCGGTGCAGGCGCAATGGCCCGGCGGGATTGTCAGCGCTCCGGGCAAGGCCTTCCTCGACTATCTGGCAGCCTCCGACGCGTTTTATGCCGCGCGCTGGGATGAAGCGCGCAGCGGTTTTGCGGCGCTGCAGTCCGCGCCCGACCCGTGGGTTGCGGAAACCGCGCGCTATATGGTGGCAAGGGCCGAATTCGGCGTGGCGCTGGCCCATGCGATGGATGAATACGGCTACTTTGACGGACTGAAGGCGGTCGACAAAGCGGCGGCCGTGCGGGCCCGGGCCGCGCTCGCCGAGTACTTGAAAGCGTACCCCGCCGGTCGTTACGCCGCCTCGGCGCGCGGGCTGGAACGCCGTGCAATGTGGCTCTCGGGCGACTTTGCCGCACTGGGTGAGCGCTATGAAGCACTGCTCGCCGTGGCCCAGAACGAGGGCGCGCCGCTGGTCGATCTGATCGACGAGGCCGACAGCAAGTTCCTGACAACCAGCGACAATGCCAATCCGCTGGGCGGCGGGCTGATGCTGCTCGCGGCAGCCGATCTGATGCAGATGCGGGTGGCCGACCCGTCCGACCCGGATGCCACGTATGGCAAAATGCTCGATGCCGCCACGCTCGCCAGCCAGCAAGCCCAGTTCCTGCGCGCGCCCGATCTCTACAGTTTCCTGCAGGCAAACCATGCTTTCTACGTCGGCAAGGACTATGCGCGCGTCCTCCAGTTGATCCCGGATGACGCCAAACGCAGCTCTTACACCCCCCTCGCATTCAGCCGGCAAGTGCTGCGCGGGCAAGCGCTGGCGGCGAAGGGCGATGTCAACGAAGCAGGCTTCTGGCTGGAGCTGCTCGGCGGGGCCAAGGCGCTGTGGCAGCGGCCCACCGTCGAGCTGGGGCTGGCGATGAACTGGGAGCGGCACGGCAAGCTGGCACACGTGTTTGCGCCCGACTCGCCGATCACCGACCGTATGGTGCGCGAGATCCTGATCGCGCATGCCGCCGGGCCCGCGTTGCTGCGCAGCGCCGCGACCTACAGCACGCGCCCCCAGCACGAGCGCGACGCTGCGTTGTTCACCTTGCTCTACAAGCAGCTCAGCCGGGGCGACTATGCCGGGTTCGGGGCCAGTCTGGCGTTGGTGCGCGGGGACGCGCCAAGTGAGGGGCTGATGGCGTTCGAGACGGGCGAACCCGTCGCGCTCGGGCTCTTCACCAAGGGGCGCACCGCGTCTGCCGGGTTTGCCTGCCCGGCGCTTGCTGCCACAGCCGCCACGCTTGCGGCCAATCCGCGTGCTACCCATGCGCGGCTCTGTCTGGGCGAGTTCTGGCGGCTGAGCGGCTTCGATGGCTTTACCACGCTCGACACGGCCCCTGCGCGCGACCAGCTGGGCGGGGCGGCGCATGAATTTCCGGGCACTCCCACGACCCGGGGCGCGTTTTACGCCGCCGCCATCGCCGATCCGCGCAGTGCCCCGGCAGACCGGGCTTATGCACTTTACCGCGCGGTCAATTGCTACGCGCCCTCCGGCTACAACGCGTGCGGAGGTGACGAAGCGCCCAAGGCGCAGCGCAAGGGCTGGTATGATACGCTGAAGCGTGAATACCCGCGCAGCCCGTGGGCACAGAAGCTGAAGTACTATTGGTGAGGGGAGGGGCGGCGGCGCTGCTGGCTGCGCTGGCGCTTGCAGGCTGCCAGCGGGCCGCACCTCCGCCGCCGCGCGTCAATCCGGCGGCGCATGATCAGTTTTTCCTGTGGGCCGGGGTGCCGCCGCCGCCCGCAGCGGACAAGGCGCGCGTGCTCTACATTCTGGGCGGAGAGATCCGGCGCGGAGGTGCGGTGCGGCTCGTGGATATGCGCGCGGGCGTGCCGCATGTGCCGCGCAGCGCGGTCTGGCTGACGGTGCGGACCGAGCGGCTCGATTGGGATGCGGAGACCTGGCGCGCGGTCAGGGCGATGCTCGCGCGCTGGCGCGCGGCGGGCAACCGGCTTGAGGGGCTGCAGATCGATTTCGATGCGGCCACGGCGGGACTGGAGGGTTACCGCGCCTTTCTGGACAAGGCGCGCCGTGAACTGCAGCCGGGTGAGCGGCTCTCGATCACCGGCCTGCTTGATTGGAGCGCCAACGGCGATCCCGCCGCGCTGGCCGCGCTGGCGGGCGTGGTCGATGAGGTGGTGATCCAGACCTATCAGGCGCGCCGCACCATCCCGGGCTATGCCGCCTATTTCCGGCACATTGATACGCTGCCGATCCTGCACAAGATCGCACTGGTCGAAGGCGGCGAATGGACCCCGCCGCCTGCGCTGGCGCGTGACCGTCGGTTTGGCGGCTATGTGGTGTTTCTGCTCAGGCCGCCTTCTGCTGCGGATCGGGCTCCTCGCCAGCCCTGAGGATGCGGTTCCGGCCCGATTGCTTGGCGGCGTAAAGCGCCTCGTCGGCGGCCTTCAGCGCGGCGCTCTTGTCCGGATAGCCGAATACATCGGCAATCCCGCCCGAGAACGTGATCTGGCCGAATGGCGTATCATTGGCGCGGTTGACCAAGCGGCGTGCCGCGATTTCCTCGCGCGCTTCGTCAAGCTTTTCCCACGCCAATTCAACGCTGTGATTGCGCCATAGCACGGCAAATTCCTCGCCCCCGTGACGCGCCACGAAGCAGCGGGCATCGGATATGCGGTTGAGCGTTTCGGACACGAATTTGAGCACGCGGTCACCGGCCGGGTGTCCGTGCGTGTCGTTGACGCGCTTGAAGTGGTCGATGTCGACGAAAGCCACGCTCAGCGCTTCGCCGGCGGTCTTGGCCTCGCGGATCTCGCGCTCGAGGATGTGATCGAAGGCGCGGCGGTTGGGCAGGCCGGTGAGGTGGTCCATGTCGGCGAGGCGGCGGGTTTCCTCCAGCGTCGTCTGCAAGGACTGCGCGCGCTGTTCGCTGGAAACCAGTTCGCTTTCGATTGCCATCGTGCGCGCCATCATCGCGCGCGTGAGGGTGGCGAGTTCGGTGATGACCACACCGGCCCGGCTGACATTTTCGAGATCATCGACATGGCGCTGGAGCGCGGTGCTGTAGTCACTGGTGGCGCTGCGCGCGCCGCTGGTGGTTTCGCTGAAATCGTTGAGACTGCTTTCCAGCCGCCCCATCAGCACGGCCAGCGCCTCTCCGTGCTTGTCATTGTTGCTTTCGCCGCGCTGTTCCTCGATCCACCCGAGTGTGATCGGCAGGCCCTTTTCCGTTCGCTCGAGAATCAATTGGGCGAGCCGCGGTGCGCCGCCGGTCACGCATTCATAAGCGATCGTAAGGGTTGCGGGCAGAACTTCGAGATCATGATCGATCAGGAAATCCGCGACTTTGCTGATCATGCGCCGCTTGGCGGGCAGCCAGACCTCGCGCGCGGTGGGGTCTTTCGATCCCACCGCTACTGTTTGAGTCTGCGACTCCCGCGTCTCCGGCTCATCGTCGGCATTGCCGCCAAACCATTGCCACCAGCGCGCCCGGCGCGAGCTCTCATCTGTCGAATTGTCGCTCATGCACAACAGAACGGCGGCGTTGGTGCGAGATTAACCACACTGGCCGACGATTTCTGGCCCAAATCCGGGATTTCTGCACCGGATCGGACCAACCGCACGGCCAGCCCACGCCGCCGTCAGCGGACGCGGGGGCCGCCGAACGGCATGGGTGGGGGCGGGCGGCGGTGTCCGCGCGGCAATTGGGCCTGATACGCGCGCCCGCAGTGGTCGACGCAATACGGGAAGCCGGGGTTCACCTTGTCGCCGCAGAAATGGAAATCCGGTTCGCCCGGATGGCCCATCGGCCAGCGGCAGATGCGGTCGTTGAGATCGAGCAGCCCGGTCTTGTCGGCAACCTCGACGCTGGGGCGGGCGGGCACCAGTCGGCGCGGGGGCGCAGGCGGGATCGGGGCTTGCTGGTCACCGGGTCCCTGACGGAGGAATCCGCCGGGGCCGACCGAGACGATCCGCGGCTGCGGCGGAGGGGGCGGGGCTTCGCTGGCCGCAGCGGCGGGGGCGGGCGTAGGTGCCGGGCTCACAGCCGGTTCGGCCGGAGCGGCTGCGCACGGGGCCGGCGCGGCAGGCGGCGCGCTGGGCGCGGGCACAGGGCGCGGCGCGGCAACACGCGGCTCCGCCGGAGCG
>CAIKKO010000377.1 GCA_903828025.1 uncultured Sphingomonadales bacterium | reverse complement strand
GGAGTTTGCCTCGGCGTTTGCGGGGCGGATGCACGCTTGCGGGCATGATGCGCACACCGCGATGCTGGCGGGGGCGGCGGAGCTGCTCTGCGCGCGGCGCGCGGAGCTGGCGGGTGAAGTGCAGTTCATGTTCCAGCCGGGCGAGGAAGGGCACCACGGCGCGCGCTTCATGATCGACGACGGGCTGCTCGAACCGCGCGCGGACGCGGCCTTTGCGCTGCATATCATGCCCAACAGCCCGCACGGGATCGTGGCGGGGAAGGCCGGGCCGCTGCTCGCTTCGGCGGACCGGTTCGAGATCACCGTGGCGGGCTCGGGCGGCCATGCCTCGATGCCGCACGACACGCGCGATCCGGTGCCGGTGGCCTGCGAGATCGTCAGCGCGATTCAGGCGATGGTGACGCGGCGCTTTTCGGTGGCCGATCCGGTGGTGGCGACAGTTTCGAAGATCGAGGCGGGCACGGCCTATAACGTGATCCCCGATACAGCGCATCTGCTCGGCACCTTGCGCACGCTTTCGCCTGCGAGCCGGGCGCGGCTGCGCGAGGAGCTGACGCGGCTGGCCGAGCATATCGCAGCGGCCCACGGGCTGAGCGCCACCACCGTGATCGTGCCGGGCTTCCCCGTTACCGTGTGCGATGCCCGCGCGGTCGATCTGGGCGCGGTGGTGACGGCGCAGCTGGCCGGGGAAGGCCGCTTCCACCGCCTCTCGCACCCGATCATGGGCGCGGAGGACTTTGCCTATGTGCTGGAGCAAACGCCCGGCGCGATGTTCTTCCTCGGCGTCGCGCATGAAGGCGCGGACTGGAAGAGCTGCTGCAGCATCCATTCGACGCGGATGATGATCGACGAAAGCGTGATGCCGCTGGGCGCGGCGCTGCTGGCGGGCTGCGCGGAGCGGTTTCTGGCCCAAGGATTTGACTGACGCGGTTTGCGTAAGGTGCAACGCAGCGGTCTTGAAGCTCTGGCAAAGGCTTTCGTGATCTGACAGGGACGACGTCATGCAAGACCGGGTTCTGCCGCTGAGCGGCATTCACAATTTCCGCGACTACGGCGGCTACGCGGCGCGCGGCGGCACGTTGCGCACGGGGCATTTGTGGCGCTCGGGCCAGCACTTCGGCGCGACGGCGGACGATCTGGAGGCGGTCCACGGGCTCGGCATCGCCAAAGTCATCGACTTGCGCGGCGATAGCGAGCGCGCGGCCTACCCTTGCCTGCGCCACGAGGCGTTTGCGGGCGACGTGGTGTTCCACCCCGGCGAGACGGCGAGCGAGCGCGGCCAATCCAGCGACGGACGCGCCGTGCATGACGAGGCGCTGGCAGGCGTGCGCGATGCCGAAGGGGCCCGCGCCTCGATGGTCAAGCTGTATGACCGGCTGCCGTTCCGCCCGGTGCTGGTCGGCACGTTCCGGCTCTATCTCCAGACTTTGGCGGACGACGCGCGGCCAAGCCTGCTGCACTGCTTTGCGGGCAAGGACCGCACCGGCGTGGGTGCGGCGATTGTCCACCGGCTGCTGGGCGTGCATGCCGATGACGTGATGGCGGACTACCTGCTCACCAACACGGCCGGCAATTCCGAGGCCCGGATCGCGGCGGCAGCGGCAAACATTCGCGCGAATTTCGGCCCGAACATGGACGACGGCGCGCTGCGCATGATCATGTCGGTCCAGCCCGAGTTTCTGGAAAGCGCCTTCGCCGCGATGGAGCGCGAGCACGGGACGCTGGAGGCTTATGCCGCAGCGGTGCTGGGCGCGGATGCGGCGCTCGTGGCGCGGCTGGAAGCGCGGCTGGTGGTTTAGGTCGCCGCCCTTGTCAGCACCACCCGCTCAAACCGCCGGTCGGCGAGGTCTTCGGGGGTGATCCAGAACTGGTAGACGCCTTCGCCGAAGCGGTGGCCGATGGCCTCGTTGGAGGCCAGTTCGAGCAGTAGCAGGTGCGTGGCCGCGATCTCCTGCTCCTCGCCCTGCACATCGCTGAAGGGCGCGAGCATGCGGTCTGGCGTGGGCGCGTGGATGCGGCCTTCGCGGGTGCGGTGGGCCAGCACGTGGCGATAGGCCAGCCGCGCGGTGATCTCGGGCGGGAAGTTTGCGGCTTCCTGCGGCGAGGCGTGGAGCGTGGTTTCGATGGCGGCTTCGACGGCCGAGGGCGCGACCAGTTGCGACAGCGGCTTGTGCCCGGCGAACCAGTCCCAGAACGCCTTGCGCACGGGCGGCGCGACCGGGCCGAGCGCGGGATTGCGCAGCGCGTGGTCGAACCAGGCCTGTGCCTCGTCCTTTACCGTTGCCACGTGGGCGGCGCGCGCGGCGTCATCCAGATCGGGATAGAGCGAGCGGCGCGGGAAACGCACCGCGCGGTCTGCCTCGCGCACAAGGGCGGCGGAGGCGGTCTGGATCGCCAGCCAGTCCTGCGGGAAGCCGGGCCATGGCGCGACAAGGCTCTCCCCGTCGGCGCTCAGGAAATCGGGCGCGGAGAGAGGTTCGGCAAGGACCTGTGGTTCGCCGCCTTGCGTTTGCGCGGCGAGCAGAGCCTCGGCCACTTCGCCGCCGCCGCTCCATGACGGAGGCGATTCTGCGTCTGCTTCATCCTCCTGCGCTTCGGGCAGCGCGATGCGCACCGGCTCGAACGGCCAGCGCGGGAGCAGCGGGATGCCGTGTTCGGGGGTGAGCGCCCAGGGCCAGGTATAGGCCGCCTCGTCGCCATAGGCGGCGGTCAGATCGCGGGGCGGGTCGAGCTCCTGCCACGGCGTGCCGACATAGCCGTCCTGCCACACCACCCGGAACGCGTCGCCTGCGCCCCAGACGAGATCCTGAAACACCGCCAGCACGCCGGTGTCCGGCAGCAGGCCCAGCCGCGCCTCGGCGGGAACGGCGGCGAGGTCGATTTGCAGAATGAAATGCAGCGGCTTGCCGCTGGCGGGTTCGCGCGGCCACGCCATCGTGCCGGGCACAAAAGGCGCGCCGCCGAAGAAGCTGCGGCTCTTGGCCCCCAGATGCGGCGGGAAGTGCTGGCGGAACACGATGGCCTGCCGCGCGGCGAGCGCAAGTGGCGTCGTCCGGGCGGGGGGCTCTGCGGGCACCGGGTCGCTGCTGGCGATGGTGATCACGGTGGGCGCGCGCGCGCTGTTGGCGGCTTCCGCTTCGGCCAGCGAGGCGGCCGAGATCAGGCGGCTGCGGCCCTGGCGCGGCGGCGGAGCGGGTTCGGGCGCGGGTTCGTGCTCTGCTTCCGGAGCGCCGTCAGCGCTGTTCTTCTGGCGCTTGGGCGGCGTCTTCGCCCGGCGCGGCTTCGGCTCCTGCTGTGCGCGCAGGCGCAGCCAGTAGGCCAGCACGGCGACCAGCAGGATCGCGCTGCCAATGAAGATGGCGAAGATTGCGATAAGGGCCGACACGCGTTCACCTTTCGGGTGTTACGCTGCGGCAATACGCAAAAACCTGCAAGAAATGGTTGATATCGGCTGAAGCGGCCCCCAGCCGCGCTAAACGGGCGGGGGGCCTGCCGAGTCAGCCTGAAGCCATCGCCGCTTCGAGGTTCTCGACAATCGCTTCGAAGAACTGCTCGGTGGTCATCCACGGCTGGCTGGGGCCGATCAGGATGGCGAGGTCCTTGGTCATCTTGCCGCTCTCGACCGTCTCGACGCACACGCGCTCAAGCGTTTCGGCGAACGTCACCACTTCGGGTGTCTCGTCGAACTTGCCGCGATAGATCAGGCCGCGCGTCCACGCGAAGATCGAGGCGATCGGGTTGGTCGAGGTCTGCTTGCCCTGCTGGTGCTGGCGGTAGTGACGCGTGACGGTGCCGTGCGCGGCTTCGGCTTCCACCGTCTTGCCATCGGGCGAAAGCAGAACCGAGGTCATCAGGCCGAGCGAGCCGAACCCTTGCGCCACGGTGTCGGACTGCACGTCGCCGTCATAGTTCTTGCAGGCCCAGACGAACTTGCCGCTCCACTTCAGGGCGGAGGCGACCATATCGTCGATCAGGCGGTGTTCGTAAGTGATGCCGGCAGCATCGAACTGCGCCTTTAATTCGGTCTGGTACACCTCCTCGAACAGATCCTTGAAGCGGCCATCATAGGCCTTGAGGATGGTGTTCTTGGTGGAAAGATACAGCGGCCACTTGAGGTTGAGCGAGTAATTCATCGAGGCGCG
>CAIKKO010000376.1 GCA_903828025.1 uncultured Sphingomonadales bacterium | reverse complement strand
GTCTCGACTTCGCTCGACACGAACGGGGAAGGGAATCACAGCGCGCGCAAGGCCTCGGCCGGCCGCGTCCGCAGCATCGAGAGCGAACCCGTCACCGCCAGCACAAGCACCAGCCCGACGCCGCCGGCCAGCACGCCCAGCACACGCGGCCAATCGGGCGACCAGCTGAATTCGAACAGTTCCACCACCACCAGCCACCCCGTCCCGCAGCCCAGCACCAGCGCCACTGCGGCCAGCACCGCGCACAGCAGCGCATATTCCGCCAGCAGCAGCGCAAGCAGCTGGCCCCGGCTCGCGCCGAGCACGCGCAGGATCACGCTGTCATATTGCCGCGCCGCCCGCGCTGCTGCGATCGCGCCGGCCAGCACTGCCAGCCCCGCCAGTATCGCCACGCTGGCCGCCGCAAACACCGCCGTGCCCATCTGTCCGAGCAAGGTCCGCGCCTGCCCGAGCACTGGGCCCACCTCGATCACCGAGCTTTCCGGCAGCGCGCGCACCAGCCCCGAAAGGATCGCCCGCCGCACCGCATCGCGCTTTTCCGGCGCGGCCAGCGTGCCATTCCCCAACGTAATCGTCGCGGCATAGCTATGCGGCGCGTCCTCCAGCGCATTGGGGCTGAACACCAGCGCATAGTTGAACCCGAACGAGGTCCAGTCGATCTGCCGCAGCGAGGCGACCCGCGCGCTCCGCTCGGTGCCGAGCAGGCTGATCCTCAGCATGTCGCCCACTTTGAGCCCGATGGCCTTGGCCTGATCGGCATCGACCGAAACCAGCGGCTCGCCGGAATAGCCCTTGGGCCACCACTGGCCTTGGGTCAGCACATTGCCCGGCGGAATCGCGTCGGCATAGGTCAGCCCCCGGTCGCCGCGCAGCAGCCAGGTTTCATCGGGGATGGCCTTGAGGCTGGCCACATCGGTCATCGCGCCTGCGGGCCCGTAGGCGAGCACCGTCCCGCGCATCGAAGGCACCATGCGCACGTCGGCGCGCGGCGCGGCGGTGTGGACCAGCGCCCTGAACGTCTCCGCCCCGGAGCCACGCGGCACATCGAGCACGAAGTAATCGGGCGCGCGCGCGGGAATGCGGCTGGCGATATTGGCGTCGATGGAGGTCTGGATCACCGCGAGCAGTACAAACGCCGCCAGCGCAAAGCCCAGCGCCACCACCAGCGCGGCGGTCTGCGCGCCGGGGCGGTGGAGGTTGCCCAAAGCCATGCGCAGGATCGCGCTCTTGGGCCGCGGCATCCGCGCCGCCAGCCACGCCAGCCCCTGCCCGAGCAGCGCCAGCAAGCCGAACACCACCGCCGCGCCGCCCAGAAACCCCGCTGCCAGCCATGGCTGCGGCGATGTCAGCACCGCCAGCGCGGCAATCCCGCTCAGCCCAAGGCCGACCGGCAGCACCCACAGTGGCGGCTTGGCCAGCCGCCAGCGCCCGCCCGGCGGAGCGACCCGCGCGCGCAGCAAGGCCATCGCCGGAATGCGCCGCGCCGCCAGCAAAGGCGGGGCGGCAAACGACAGCGCGATCAACAGGCCATAGGTCGCCGCAATCGCCAGCGCGCCGAAATCCACCACAAACCCCGGCGGTATCGGCAGCAGCCCCGAAAGCGCCCGCGCCAGCAGCGGCGTGATCATCACGCCCAGCGCCAGCCCCAAGGCAATCGCCGCCGCCGCCGCCGCCGCGATCTGCAGCAGATAGATCCGCACGATATCGCCCGCACCCGCGCCCAGAATCTTGAGCGTCGCAATGCTGGCGCGCCGCGCTTCGAGATACGAGGAGACCCCGCCCGCAATCCCGATCCCGGCGATCCCCAGCGCCGCCAGCGCCACCAGCACCAGAAACTGCCCCATGCGCTCCACAAACCGGTCGAGCCCCGGCGAGGCCTTGTCGCGCGTCTTCACCTCAAACCCGCCCGCCGGAAACCGCGCCTTGAACGCGTCGGCCAGCGCTGCCGGATCGGCCTTGGCGGGCAGCTTCACCCGGTATTTCCACCGCGCCATGCTGCCAACTTGCACCAGCCCCGATGCCGCAAGCGCCGCGTTGCTCACGATCACGGTCGGCCCCAGCGCAAAGCCTTCGGAGAGCTGGTCGGGCTCGCTCGCGATCACGCCGCCGATGGTGAGCGTCGCCGCGCCGATCATCAGGTGGTCGCCGGGCTTCACCCCCAGCCGGTCCGCCACGCCGGGCGCGATCCACGCGGTCATGCCCTGCGGCGCGCCCGCCCTGCGCCCGCCCTCGAGCCGAAACTGCCCGTAAAGCGGCCAGCGCGCGTCGACAGCCTTCAGCTCCACCGGCACGGCATCACTCGCCGCATCCGTCCGACGCGCCATTCCCTGCAGCCGCGCGCCCGTCGAAACCGTCCCCAGCGCCTGCATCGCCGCCAACTCATCCGCCGCCGCTGCGCGCCCCGCCAGCGTAAACTCCGCATCGCCGCCGAGCATCGCTTGCCCGCGCATCGCCAGCTCCCCGCCAATCGCGCCGGTCAAAGTGCCGATTGCCGCGAGCGCCGCCGTCCCCAGCACGAGGCACACGATCAAGAGCCGCAGCCCGCGAAACCGCCAGTCCAGCCCGCGCCGCGCCAGCCGCCATGCAAGCGCCCAACCGCTCATGCGAGCCCCTCCCCTTCAGGGGAGGGGTGACAAGGCCATCACAGCGACCAAGCGGCTCATACCACCCCATCAGACACAATCCGCCCGTCCTCCAGCCGCACGATCCGCTGGCAGCGCTTGGCCAAAGCCTCGTCATGCGTCACCAGCAGCAAGGTCGCTCCCGCATCCGCCGCGCGCGCAAACAGCAGATCCGCCACGGCATCGCCGTTCTTGTGATCGAGATTGCCCGTCGGCTCATCGGCAAACACCAGCGCCGGGCGCGGAGCCAGCGCCCGCGCAATCGCTACGCGCTGCTGCTCGCCGCCCGAAAGCTGCGCCGGGTAATGCCGCATGCGGTGCGCCAGGCCGACCGCTTCCAGCGCCGCCGCCGCGCGCGCGGCCGCTTCGGGCATGCCCGCCAGTTCCAGCGGCGTCGCGACGTTTTCGAGCGCGGTCATCGTCGGCAGCAAGTGAAACGCCTGCAACACCACGCCGATCTTGCCGCGCCGTGCGGTGGCAAGCGCATCCTCGCTCAGCGCGGCGAAGTCTGCGCCTGCCACTTGCACCGCGCCGCCCGTCGCCCGCTCCAGCCCCGCCAACACTGCGAGGAGCGAGCTTTTGCCCGAACCCGAAGGCCCGAGCAGCGCGAGCGTCTCGCCTGGCCTGACCGACAGGCTCACCCCGCGCAAGATATCCACCCGCGCCTCGCCCTGGCCAAGGCTCAGCGTCAGATCATG
>CAIKKO010000375.1 GCA_903828025.1 uncultured Sphingomonadales bacterium | reverse complement strand
TCCAACGCCGCAAACCCACCCCCGACCCCTCCCGCAGGCGGGAGGGGGGAGAGCTGAATGCCCCGCTATGTCGCCCTGCTCGGCTCGATCAACGTTGGCGGAAATCGCCTGACGATGGCGGAACTGCGCGCGGCGTTCGAGAGTGAGGGGCTCGCCAATATCGAGACGGTGGTGGCGAGCGGCAATGTGCTGTTCGACCACGATGAGCGCCCGACAGCGGGGCTTGAGGAACTGCTCGAACGGCTCGTGCGTGCCAAGTTCGACATGCGCAGCGTGGTTGCGGTACGCAGCGCAGAGGAAATCCGCAGCAGCATCGAGGACAATCCGTTCACTGGCCACGGCGCGGACGCCAATGTCCACACGCTGTTTCTCGATGGCGAAGCGGACCCGACGCAGTTCAGGGTGCTGGCTGCCGATCAGGCGGAGCGCGGGCCCGAAAGGCTCGCGCTTGGCCCGCGCGCGCTTTACATTGATTATGTCGAAGGCGTTGGTGCCAGCCGGATGACCGGCGCGTTTCTCGAACGCCGCCTTGTTCGGCGCGGCACGGCGCGCAATGTGCGCTCGCTCGCGCGCATTTTGGCGAAGATGCGGTAAAGGATCACGCAAGGCTCATGGCAAAACAACCCGCATCCCCCGAAACGCGCTCGGTCCGCCTGCTCAAGGTGGGCGAGCAGGTGCGCCATATCCTCTCGGACCTGCTGACGCGGCAGGAAGTGCATGACGAAGTGCTCACCGCGCACTCGGTCTCGGTCACCGAGGTACGCATGTCGCCCGATTTGCGCCACGCCACTGCCTTTATCAAGCCGCTGCTCGGCGCGAACGAGGAAGCGGTGCTGAAAGCATTGCGCACCCACACCGCCTATTTCCAGAAGGAAGTGGCCCAGCGCCTGCGGCTGAAATATGCGGCCAAGATCAAGTTTCTGGCGGACGAAAGCTTCGATGTCGCCAGCCATATCGACAAGCTGCTGGCCGATCCCAAAGTGCAGCGCGATCTCGGCGAGGCTTAACCTGGCACCATCCGCGCGCGGATCGTTACGTTCACGAACGCGCCGATGATCCACGGGAACGCGGTCATCCCGAACTGGCGGCGGTCGATCACCCCGGTCCCGACGATCGAAATGGGCTGGGTGCCGCCCGAGGCAATCGGCGCGATCGAAAAGCTGACAGTGAGCTTGATCGGGCGGGTGATCCCGCGCGCGGTGATATTGCCCTCCACCGTGGCGCTGCGGTCGCCGGTCATGTGCATCCGCCGCCCGACAAAGCGCACCGTGGGATGGTGCGCGACATCGAAGAACTGCTTGCCGCGCAAGGTCTTGGTTTGGGCATCCCCGGTGGTCAGCGTGCGTGCGTCGATATCGACGACCATGTCGAGCGCTTCCATATCGGCGAACGACAGGTTGAACGTGCCAGCCATATCCGGAAAGCGCGCGGTCTTGGTGGCGAAGCCGAAGAACGGCACTTTGGCATCAACGTGGCTGGCGGACTTGTCGACCACATAGCGCAAATCGCCTGCCGAGCCGACAGCGGGCTGTAGCAAGGCAAACAGCGCTGCGAAGGTGAACAGCAGACGGAGGGGAAAGCGCAGCATGGCAGTCCTTCTTAGGGTAGCCTTGCGGCAGATGTGCGACATCAACGGTTGGCGCGGGGGATTCATTCGCGATTGTTTTAGCATTCGCGTTTGTTTTGGGCCTGGGCGCTGGTCCGGTGCTTGGCTTTCACCGCCCAATGCCTATGTGAGGGGCTGTATGGCAATCCTCCCTTTCCGTCACCCCTCCCGGACACCAGCACAGTGAGCGACGCAGTGCTCTACAGCCCGCTGGAAGACGGTGATCTCAGGCTTGAGCCGCTGGTTGAGGCGCACCGCGAGCCGCTGCGCGCGGCCTGTGCGGCTGACAGCGCGATCTGGGAAATCTATCCGTTTTGCTATGTGGGCGACTATTTCGACCCGCAGTTCGCAAGCCTGCTGAACGGAGGGCCTGCGCGGCGCGTCTATGCGGTGCTGGTGGACGGCGCACTGGTCGGCATGACCGCGTGGATCGACCAGGGCCAGCCGGGCTGGTCGATCGAGATCGGCAACAGCTATATCCTCCCGGTGCTGCGCGGCACGGGCCTCAACGGACGGATCAAGCGGCTTCTGCTCGATCACGCTTTCGCCTGCGGACTGGAGCGCGTGGTGCTCAAGGTCGATGCCATCAACTTGCGCAGCCGCGCCGCCGTGCGCAAGTTGGGCGCGCGCGAAGAAGGCGTCTTGCGCCATGAACGCAAAACCTGGACCGGGCGCGTGCGCGACACCGTGGTCCACGCCATCCTGCGCGACGAATGGAGCCGCGCCGCCCTATGAACTCCACGCTATATGAGGCGGCCACGCTGGTGGTGCCGATGGTATTTGCCATCGTGTTCCACGAGGTTTCGCATGGCTGGACGGCGCGCGCGCTGGGCGATCCGACCGCCTATGAGCGCGGCCGCCTCAGCCTCAATCCGCTGAAGCACGTCGATCCGGTGGGTACGCTCTTGCTCCCCGGTGCGCTCAAGTTGCTGGGGCTGCCGGTGTTTGGCTGGGCCAAGCCGGTACCGGTAAACTTTGCGCGGCTGCGCAACCCCAAGCGCGATATGGCGCTGGTCGCGGCGGCGGGGCCGGCCATGAACTTCGTGCTGGCGGCGCTGGCAGCGGTGGCTTTCGGGCTCTTGCTCCGCGGGGTTGATCCGCATGTCGAGCCCGGCACCACGGTGGTGTTCATCGCCGACAACCTCAAGAATTTCCTGATGATCAACGTGTTTCTGGCGGTGTTCAACTTGCTGCCGCTGCCGCCGTTCGATGGTTCGCGCATCTTGCGCGGGGTGCTGCCTGCGGGCGGCGTGCGGGTGCTCGACCGGATCGAGCCGGTGGGCATTCCGCTGTTCATGATCGTGTTCGTGGTGCTGCCGTGGCTCGTGCCGGGGCTGCATCTGGTCGACCGGCTCATCCTGCCGCCGGTGGCTTGGATGCTGGATCAGTACCAGCACCTGATCACGCTCGTGGCGGGGCCCGAGCCCGTTTGACTTCAGGCTGGATCATTCTCGACAAGCCGCTTGGGCTGGGCTCGACGCAGGCCGTAGCGGCGGTGAAGCGCAACCTTCGGCAAGCCGGCTATGGCAAGCTGCGGGTGGGCCATGGCGGCACGCTCGATCCGCTGGCGACAGGTGTGCTGCCCATCGCGGTGGGGGAGGCGACCAAACTGGCGGGGCGGATGCTCGATGCGAGCAAGGAGTATGCCTTCACGATTGCCTTTGGGGCGGAGACGGACTCGCTCGATCTGGAAGGCAGCGTGATCGCAACCAGCGATGTGTGGCCGACATGGGCTGAGATTGAGGCCGTGCTGCCGCGCTTTACCGGTCCCATCGAGCAAGTGCCGCCCGCCTATTCCGCGATCAAGGTGGATGGCGCGCGCGCGTATGACCTTGCGCGGGCGGGGGAGGCGGTGGCGCTGAAAAGCCGCGCGGTGACGGTGCATGGCCTGCAGTTCCTCCCCGGCCCGGGGAGGAAGGCATCACCCTTGTCGCCCATGTTTCCAAGGGCACCTATATCCGCAGCCTCGCGCGCGATATCGCGCATGCGCTTGGTACGGTCGGCCATGTCACCATGCTGCGCCGCCTGCGGGCCGGGCCGTTCGGTCTTGCGCAGGCGATTTCGCTGGACAAACTGAACGATGTGGGTAAGGGCACACCCCTTGAACACATACTCTTGCCGCTGGAGGCAGGGCTGGTCGACATCCCGGCTCTTGACCTTTCGCCCGAGCAGGCAAGGGCGGTCCGACAGGGCCGCGTTCTTGGCGGGCTGCCCCATACCGACGGGCTTTACTGGGTGCGCAGCGGCAACACGCCGGTGGCCTTGGTCGAGCTTTCAGGCTCTGTCCTGACCGTTGCGCGGGGGTTCAATCTTCCCGATGTCGCGGAGCAAGCATAATGTCGATTAGCGCAGAAAAGAAGCAGGAAGTCATCGCAGCGAACGCGCGGGGCACGAATGACACGGGTTCGCCCGAAGTGCAGGTCGCGATCCTGACCAACCGCATCGTGACTCTGACCGAGCACTTCAAGGCTCACCACAAGGACAACCATTCGCGCCGCGGGCTGCTGATGATGGTCAACAAGCG
>CAIKKO010000374.1 GCA_903828025.1 uncultured Sphingomonadales bacterium | reverse complement strand
TTCGAGGCTTTCCAGCGCCTTGTCGAGCCGCGGGCCGTTGGGCGTGGAGAGCACCGGATTGCCTGCCACCACGAACAGCGCCTTGATCTGGCCCGGCCCTTCGGTCTCGATCTCCTCGGCGAGCGCGGCGGCGGGAAACTCGCCCAGCACCGATTTGTGGCCCGCGACGCGCGAGGTGTGCTTGCCCAGCGATCCGCGCGGGAATGTCGCAATCGTATCGACGGCAGGGCCGGGGAACACCGTGCCGCCCTCGCGGTCGAGCTGCCCGGCGGCGATGTTGATCAGCGTGATCAACCAGGCGTTGAGCGTGCCGTGCCGCTGCGTGGAGATGCCAAGGCGGCCATAGAGTGCAGCGGGGCCGCTGGTGAGCCGGTCGGCCAGCCACGCCACATCCTCTGCGGCCACGCCGGTCGCGGCGCTGCAGCCTGCGTCGTCAAACCGGGCCAGCAGCGCTGCAACCTCGTCCAGCCCGGTGATATAGTCCGGCAGGGGATGCAGCGGCCCCCGCGCCAGCACGGCTTTCAGTAGCGCGATCAGGAAGAACACATCGCGCGAGGGCTGGATGAACAGGTGCCGATCCGCCACTTTCGCGGTCTCGGTGCGGCGCGGGTCGATCACCACCAGCTGTCCGCCGCGCGCCTTGAGCGCACGCACCCGGTTGCGGAAATCGGGCACGGTCCACACCGATCCGTTCGAGGCCATCGGGTTGCCGCCGATGATCACCAGCGTCTGCGTCCGGTCGATATCGGGAATCGCGAACAGGCTGGCGTGGCCGAAGAGCATGAGGTTTGCCACGTGGTGCGGCATCTGGTCCACCGTGCTGGCGGAAAACTGGTTTTTGGTGCCAAGCGCCTTGGTGAGGTGATGCGCGTTGAGCGCGTTGCCATAGCTGTGCGCGTTGGGGTTGCCGGTATAGGTCGCGGTGGCCGCCGGATCGCGCGCGAGGATGGCGCGGGTCCGCTCGCCGATTTCGCGCAGCGCCTGCTCCCATGAGATTTCGTGCCACACATCGCCCACGAGCTTTTGCGGCGCGCGCAGGCGGTCGGGATCGTCCTGCAAGTCTTGCAGCGCAGTCGCTTTGGGGCAGATATGCCCGCGCGACAGCGGATTTTCGGGGTCGCCCTTGATCGAAAGCACGGTCCTGCCCTCGGTCTCCACCAGCACACCGCAATTGGCCTCGCAGATGTGGCAGGTGCGATGATGGATCTGTGCCATGGCGTCTCTTCCCCGTTCGCCGGTCTCTTAGCCGGTCGGTTAAAGGTGTCACCGGCAAGCCGCCAAGGCAAGCGCCAAGCTGCGCCCTCTGGGCCCGATCACTACAATTTAATTTCGCAGATGCAGCATGACGCTTGGCAAAGCGCGCGGGCTGTGCAAGCCTTGTGTCAACGGGATGATCGCATGAACAAAGCCTCGCCCCCGGCTTCGGGGATATCGTTCGACGAGATGCATGACGCCGATGGATCGGTGCGCCCGGCCTATCGCGGGTATAGCGAATGGTTCGGGGAACAGCCCGCCGATCTGCTGCGCCGCAAGAGCACGGAGGCGGAGGCCTTTTTCCGCCGCACCGGGATCACTTTCAACGTCTATGGGAGCGAGGACGCCGAGGAGCGGCTGATCCCGTTCGACATGGTGCCGCGCATCATCACCGCGCACCAGTGGCGCCGTCTTTCGCGCGGGATCGAGCAGCGGGTGCGCGCGCTCAATGCGTTCCTGCACGATCTCTACCACCGGCAGGAAATCGTCCGCGCTGGGCGGCTGCCTGCGCGGTTACTGGAAAAGAACCCGGCGTTCCTGCCGCAGATGGTCGGCTTCACGCCGCCAGGCGGGGTCTATACCCATATCGTCGGGATCGACCTTGTCCGCACCGGCGAAGACGATTTCATGGTGCTCGAAGACAACGCGCGCACCCCCTCGGGCGTCTCCTATATGCTGGAGAACCGCGAGACGATGATGGCGATGTTCCCCGAACTGTTCACCCGCGTGCGGGTGCGCGAGGTTTCGGACTATCCCCGCCGCCTCGCGCGCAGCCTTGCGAGCTGCCTGCCGCCTGCCGCGCGCGGCCACCAGCCTGTGGTCGCGGTGCTGACGCCGGGGATCTACAATTCGGCTTATTTCGAGCACGCCTTCCTTGCGGATCAGATGGGTGCGGAACTGGTCGAGGGCAGCGATCTGCGCATCGAGAACGGCCGCATCGCCATGCGCACCACGCGCGGGTACGAGCCGATTGACGTGCTCTACCGCCGGGTAGACGACGAGTTCCTCGATCCGCTCACGTTCAACCCGGATTCGATGCTCGGCGTCTCGGGCATCATGGACGTGTACCGCGCGGGCGGGATCACCATTGCCAACGCGCCGGGCACGGGCATCGCTGATGACAAGGCGATCTACTCGTTCATGCCCGAGATCGTCGAGTTCTACACGGGTGAGAAGCCGATCCTGCCCAATGTGCCGACCTGGCGCTGCTCGGAGCCGGACGCGCTGAAATATGTGCTCGAGCATCTTGCCGAACTGGTCGTGAAGGAAGTCCACGGTTCGGGCGGCTACGGCATGCTGATCGGGCCGACTTCGACCAAGAAGGAAATCGCCGCTTTCGCCGCCAAGCTCGCCGCCCGGCCGGCAAACTACATCGCGCAGCCCACGCTTTCGCTCTCGACCGTGCCGATCCTCGGGCGCGGCGGGCTCAGCTCCCGGCACGTTGACCTGCGGCCGTTCGTGCTGATGTCGCCGGGCGCGATCGACATTACCCCGGGCGGGTTGACCCGCGTGGCGCTGAAAAAGGGATCGCTGGTGGTAAACTCGTCGCAAGGCGGGGGCACCAAGGACAGCTGGGTGCTGGATGACTGATATGTTGGCCACCACATGCTAGGACGCTCTGCAAACGGCATCTTCTGGCTGTTCCGCAACCTTGAGCGGGCGGAGAACACCGCGCGTCTGGTCGAGGCGGGGTTCCGCATGGCGCTCACCCGCGATGCGCGCGATGCCAGCGACGAATGGCGCTCGGTCATCGTCACGCTCGGCCTGCGCGGGCTTTACGAGGCGAAGTTCGGCAACGAGTATATCGGCCATAACGTCATTAACTTCGTTCTGCGCGACCGTGATAATCCCGGCCACGTCCTCGCTATGTGCGAGCTTGCGCGCACCAACGCGCGCATGGTCCGGGCCGGGATCACGCGCGAGGTGTGGGAATCGGTCAACGACAGCTGGCTGAAACTGCGCGAACTGCTCGCCCGCCCCGTCACCGAAGCGCGCCTTGGCGCGGTGATCGACACCATCCGCCGCCAGTCCACCCAGGTGCGCGGCGCGATGGAAGGCACCATGCTGCGCAACGAGATCTACAATTTCGCGCGCATTGGCAGCTTTATCGAGCGGGCGGACAACACCGCGCGCATTCTCGATGTGAAGTATTACGTGCTGCTCCCCTCGATCTCCTACGTCGGTTCCAGCCTCGACAATGTGCAGTGGGAAAACGTGTTGCGCAGCCTCGCGGGTGAACGCGCCTACCGCTGGCTCAACGCCGGACGGATGGACGCGCGCGGCATTGCCGAGTTCCTGATCCTTGACGGGCGGTTCCCGCGCAGCCTGGCGTTCTGCTACAGCAAGTTGCGCTCCAATCTTGCGCATCTGGCGCGCGAATACGGCGAGGAGACCGAGGCGCATGCCATTCTCCACCGGGCCGATCATGATCTGCAGAACCTGACCATCGAGGCGATCTTCGAGCAGGGGCTGCACCAGTTCATCGGCCAGTTCATCACACGCAACACCCGGCTCGCGCAGCAGATTCAGCGCGACTACCGGTTCACCGAATAGCAGGGGGCGCGGCGCTTGCGGCTGGCAGTCGATCACACCACGCACTACCGATTCTCCGCTCCCGTATCGCGCGGGCTGCAGCGGCTGCGGCTCACGCCCAAGACGAGCGCGGGGCAATCAATCGCGCAGTGGGCGATCACGCTCGAAGGCGCGCGGCGCGAGGTGGAGTACGACGACGAGAACGCCAACCACGTCACCTTGATCGCGTTCGAGCCCGGGGTCACCGAAGTGACGATCCGCTGCGAGGGCGTGGTCGATACCAATGACAAGGCCGGCATTGTCGGCCACCACGCCGGCTACCTGCCGATCTGGCATTTTCGCCAGCAGACCGATCTGACCGCTGCCGGCCCGCGTGTGCGTGCGCTGCTTGCCGGGTTGGGCGGGCGGCAGGATACGCTGGAGCGGCTGCACACGCTGTCGGCCCTGGTGCGGGGCAACGTGGACTACGCCTCGGGCCACACCGATGCGACGACCACGGCCGAGGGCGTGCTCGCGGCCGGGCGCGGCGTCTGCCAGGATCACGCGCATGTGTTCATCAGCGCGGCGCGGGCGCTGGGCATTCCGGCGCGCTATGTCAGCGGCTATCTGATGATGACCGACCGGACCGAGCAGGACGCCGGCCACGCCTGGGCCGAAGCGATGGTCGAAGGGCTCGGCTGGGTCGGGTTCGATGTGTCGAACGGCATCTCGCCCGATCCGCATTATGTGCGGGTTGCCACCGGGCGCGATTACCGCGATGCCGCACCGATCACCGGCATCCGCTACGGCGCGCATGACGAGACGATGCACGTGAAGCTTGCCGTCGCCCAGCAGCGTGTGGAACAGTAGGGCTCTCACGCGGTAGAGTGAGTCTGGGGGGGCTTGAGCGAATGACCTATTGCGTGGGGATGGTGCTCGACAAGGGCCTCGTGCTGATGAGCGACACCCGCACCAATTCGGGCGTCGACAACATCTCGGTGTTTCGGAAGATGTTTTCGTGGTCCGAGCCGGGCGAGCGGATCATCACGATCATGACCGCGGGCAATCTTGCCACCACGCAGGCGGTAATCAGCCAGATCGAGGAGCGCACCAAGGCCCCCGGCGAACGCCGCCCCTCGATCATGGACGCGCCCACCATGTTCCAGATCGCGACGATTGTCGGCCGCTTGCTGCGCGATGTGATCGAGGGTCGGCAGGATTCGGGCATGCAGGGCGAAGGGCCGCGCTTCACCGCCTCGATGATCGTGGCCGGGCAGATCAAGGACATGGAACCGCGCCTGTTCATGATCTACCCCGAGGGCAATTTCATCGAAGCCTCGTTCGATACGCCGTTCTTCCAGATCGGCGAGACCAAGTATGGCCGCCCGATCCTGCTGCGCGGCTATGACAAGGGCATGAGCTTCGAGGACGCGGTCAAGCTGCTGATGGTCTCGTTCGATTCGACGCTGGCGGCCAATCTTTCGGTGGGGCTGCCGTTCGATCTCATGGTGATCGAGCGCGACAGCTTTGCACCGCTGCACCACAAGCGCATTCAGGCGGATGACGCCTATTTCAAACTGATCTCGTCGCGCTGGAGCGAGGCGCTGCGGCAGGCGTTCTATTCGCTGCCCGATTACTCGTTCGACGACCCGGCCTGATCCCGCAGCCCCCCAGATAGTTAATGCGCGCGGGCCATAGGTGATTCTACTTAGCCATATTGGTTAGGTATTATCGGCCAGAAATCGGGCCGCGCGATACGCAATCCTGCCTGCAATCGTATCCGTTTTCGAGCATGATTCCCTTAGGGAATAAGGTAGGTACTGCTCCTTTCGCCTCCATGTGGGTTCAGAACGAAACTAACCGGGTTGGCGTCCC
>CAIKKO010000373.1 GCA_903828025.1 uncultured Sphingomonadales bacterium | reverse complement strand
TTGCCGCTGTGCTTCAGGCGCTTGTAGTGGTTGTGCACCGCCACCGAGAGCACGCGCTTGGCGCGGTCCTGCCCGATCACATAATCGTTGAGCGTGGCGAAGATATCGCGCGGGGTGGGCACCCCGCCGTCCTTCTTTCCGGCGAGACCGGCTTTGGTCTCCTCTCGGATGATGTCGTTGCACAGCTCGACGCATTCATCGCAGATGAACACGGTGGGGCCAGCGATCAGCTTGCGCACCTCATGCTGCGATTTGCCGCAGAAGCTGCAGTAAAGCGTGCTCTTGGTATCCGATCCGGAAAGCTTGGTCATTCTTAGATCCCAGACGCCTCTCCACGAGAAGCGGGCCCGTTTATCCTACTACCCGGAGGGCATTAATCAACCGGACACGAAAAGTGCGAATATTTCCTGATTCCAGCGTTCACACCTAACGGTTAGAACGCTGGAATCACGCGAAAATCAAGGGGTGGGCGCGCCGCCCGAACCTTCTTCGCCGCCAATTTGGTCGGCAGCAGGGCGCGATTCGAAAACTTTGTCGACGAGTCCGAACTTGAGCGCTTCTTCCGCCTCAAGGAACGTATCACGGTCCATCGCCTTCTCGATTTCCTCGAGGCTGCGGCCGGTGAACTTGACATAGAGGTCGTTCATCCGCGAGCGGATGCGCAGAATCTCGCGCGCCTGGATCTCGATATCCGAGGCCATGCCGCGCGCCCCGCCCGAAGGCTGGTGCACCATGATCCGCGCATTGGGCAGCGCCACGCGCAGGCCCGGCTCACCCGCGGCGAGCAGGAAGCTGCCCATCGAAGCGGCCTGGCCGATGCACACAGTCGACACGCGCGGGCGGATGTACTGCATGGTGTCGTAGATCGCGAGACCTGCGGTCACCGCGCCGCCGGGCGAGTTGATGTACATCGAGATGTCTTTCGACGGGTTCTCGGATTCGAGGAACAGCAGCTGCGCCACGATGAGCGACGCCATGTTGTCCTCGACCTCACCGGTCACGAACACAATCCGTTCGCGCAGCAGGCGGGAGAAGATATCGAAGCTGCGTTCGCCGCGACTGGTCTGCTCGACCACCACCGGCACGAGCGCCCCGGTGACGGGATCGTGAGTGAATTTTCCTTGGTTTCCGTAGACCGATGCGCCGCTGGCGCCGTACAGATCGAGCATAGAGTCCTCTTTGATGTGCCGAGCCTATGTCGCGTGCCACGGCGGGATGTTCAAGGGCGTTAACCGTCCATCCGCGCAAACCACGCGAAAAGTGGTGCAAGAGCGGCGCAGGATCGCACATTCGGCACGCATGGCCCCTTGATGCGCTTGCACCGCGCCGGACTTGGCCGCAGCATCATGGCCTTCGTTTCAGGGGGCCTGCCATGTCCAGATTCGCGCGCTCGGCGATTTCCGCCGTCTTTCTTGCTGCCACCACGCTTAGCGGCACCCCGCTTCAGGCGCAGGATACCGTCGCCACCTACCTCGCGCGGATCAAGGTGATCGACAAGGCCGGGCCAAAGCTGAACGCGGTGATCGCGCTCAATCCCGATGCGGCCAAGGCCGAAGCTGCCGCGCGCGCGGTGCAAGGGCCGCTCGCGGGCAAAGTGATTCTGGTGAAGGACAATATCGAAACCGCCGATCCGATGCCGACCACGGCGGGCAGCCTCATGCTGAAAGACAACCGCACCGGCCGCGACGCGCCGTTCATGGCCGGTCTGCGCGTTGCGGGCGTCGTCGTGCTGGGCAAGACCAACCTCTCCGAATGGGCCAACATGCGCTCGAGCGTGTCGTCCAGCGGCTGGAGCGGCGTGGGCGGGCAGACCAGAAACCCCCATGCGCTCGATCACTCGCCATGCGGATCGTCCTCGGGCAGCGGCGCAGGCGTCGCGGCGGGGCTGGCCTGGGCCGCCATCGGCAGCGAGACCGATGGCTCGATCACCTGCCCTGCCTCGCTCAACGGGATCGTCGGCTTCAAACCCACCGTCGGCATGATCAGCCGCACCCATGTCGTGCCGATCAGCCACAGCCAGGACACCGTTGGCCCGATGACCACGAGCGTGCGCGATGCCGCGCTGATGCTCACCGTGATGGCCGGGAGCGACCCTGCCGACCCCGCCACCGCCGCAGCCGACGCGCACAAGACCGACTTTGCCGCAGGCCTTGCCAGTGCCAGCCTGAAGGGCGTGCGGCTTGGCGTGCTGCGCAAGGCCGTGGGGAGCAACCCCAAGGTCGCGGCGCTGTTCGAGAAGGCGCTCGCCGATCTCAAGGCGGCAGGCGCGACTCTGGTCGACATTGATTTCGTCCAACCGCCCGAAATGGGCCGCGATGAATATACCGTGCTGCTCTACGAGCTGCGCACCGATCTGGCTGCCTATCTCCAGACGCTGCCCGCCGCTTCGTTCAAGGATACGCCGCCGATCCGCACGCTGGCCGACGCGATAGCCTTCAACAAGGCGCACGCCGCGCAGGAACTCCAGTGGTTCGGGCAGGACGAGTTCGAGGAAGCCGAAGCGATGACCGACCTGGCGGTCTACACCAAGGCGCGCGCAAATTCGCTCCGGCTGGCGGGACGCGACGGGATCGACAAGCTGCTGGCCGACAACCGCGTCTCGTTCCTGATCGCCCCGACCGCCGCCCCGGCCTGGCCCATCGACCTTGTCACCGGCGACCATGGGATCGAAGTCGGCGCGGGCAGCCTTGCCGCGATTGCGGGCTATCCGCACCTTACCGTGCCGATGGGCGCGGTCGAAGGATTGCCGGTAGGGCTCTCGTTCATGGGCGCGCAGTGGGATGACAAGCGCGTACTCGAAGCAGGCGCAGCTTATGAGCGGGCGCGCACCGTGCCTGTTCCGCACCCCTCGCTGAAACGCTGGGGCGAGTAACCGGATCAGCCCCGGTTTCGCCGCAGCGCATCGAGCGCTTCCAGTTCGCTGAGCAGCGCCCGCTGGCGTGCCTCGGCGCTGCGGATCAACTCGCGTTCGGCGCGCGACTTGTGCCGCCGCGCCGACCAGCGCGACAGACGCCGCCCCGAATCGCGCAGCAGGAATGCAATCACATCGACCAGGCCCTGCCGCCGCGCCGGAACGAGCGCGCGCGAGCGGGGCAGCGGTGCAGCTTGCGCATCGGCGATCGCGGCAAGCGCTCCGATTGCCGATGCGGAGCGCGGTTCGGTCAGTGATGCGGGCAGCTCGACCAGCGGCGCAACCAGCGGCGCGACCAGCGGCTCTGGCATGGCAGGAAGCGTGAGCGCCGGGACCGCTGCGTCAGCATGGCCTGCGCCGCCCTGCACGTCCTCAAGAACCGCGGCCGCCGATACCTCGACCAGCAGTTCCGGCATCGACGCCAGCGTCAGCACGCGCGCCGCTGCGGGCTCGGGTGCCTCGACCAGTGGTTCGGCCCGTGATGGCAGCATCAGCGCGAGCGCTGGTTCGGCCTGCAGGCACAGATCGAGCATGGCGTCCGATTCGACTGCGGGAATGGGGTGCACCGCCGGCGCGGCGGGGGGTATGGCGGGCGATGCCGCGACCGGCGGTGCGGGGGGTACTTCGTGGCGTTTCGGCGCCGGGTTGGGGTGCTTGTCGGCGCGTCCCATGGTCGCCGGCGGCTTGGCAGCGGCTTCCGCCCTGCGCGCTGCGGCCTTGCGCGCCTTCTTGCCCTTCGGATTGCGGCGCTTTTGCGGATGATTTTCGGCAGGCGGCTTGCGCTCCGGACCTTTCATCCCGACGGCATGAGCCGGGCCTTCCAGCACCCCGGGTGCTGGCCAGGCCGCCGCCGTCAAAGGCGCGGTTGGCAGAGCCAGAATGGGCGTCGGCGCTTGGATCACCGAGGGCGCTCCGGTGCGCAGCAGACGGGTTAGCTCCTCGCGCGAGGAACGGTGCAGCGGCGGCCTGAGATCGGCCAGCGCAGGTGATGTGACGGGTGGACGCGAAGCTATGCGGTTGCGTACGGTATGCATCGGTATTCCCTCCCCGGGTCCGTGCCTGTCCGATTCTCTCACGCAGTGATTCGCAGGGTCAATGCGTAGTATTACGCTTTGGGTCTTTACCTATTCGCCACGAAAAAGGGCGCCCCTTGCCCGGAGCGCCCTTTTGCAATTTTCAGACCTGAAACGAAGACCTTAGGCGTCAGCGGCCTTCTTCTTCGCGGGTGCCTTCTTCTTCGGAGCAGGCGCAGCTTCCTCGGCCGGAGCCGCTTCGGCAGCAGGCTCGGCTTCGGAGGCGGGCTCGGCTGCCTTCTTCTTGGCGGGTGCCTTCTTGGCCGGCTTGGCTTCGGCTTCCACTTCAGCCGGAGCCGCTTCCGCTGCAACGTCTTCGGCCGGTGCGGCTTCGGCCTTGGCCTTCTTGGTAGCCTTCTTGGCGGCGGGCTCTTCGGCCGGCTTCACTTCGGCAGGGACGCCGTTTTCATCGGCCTCGATAACCGCCTGCAGCTCCTCGCGGGTCACCGTGCGCTCAGTCACTTCGGCCTTGTCGAACAGGAAGTCGACGACCTTGTCCTCATAGAGCGGCGCGCGCAACTGCGCAGCGGCGAGCGCATCCTGACGGATGTAGTCGGCAAAACGCTGGCGGTCTTCCTCGCGGTATTGCTGCGCGGCCTGACGGACCAGCATCTCCATTTCCTGCGCGGTAACCTGCACGCCGTTGGTCTGGCCGATTTCCGAAAGCAGCAGGCCAAGGCGCACGCGGCGCTCGGCGATCTTGCGATAATCGTCCTTCTCGCCCTCGATCTCGGCCATCGCCTCGGCAGGGTTTTCTTCCTTGGCGGCTTCGGTGGTCAGCTGCTCCCAGATCTGGTTAAACTCAGCTTCCACCATCGAGGGCGGGACCGCGAAATCGTGGCCTGCGGCAAGCTGATCGAGCAGCGAGCGCTTCATCGCGGTGCGCGTAAGCCCAGCGGTTTCCTGCTCGATCTGGCCCTTGATCAGGCCGCGCAGCTGGTCGATGCCTTCGAGGCCCAACGACTTGGCGAAATCGTCGTCCGCAGCAAAGTCCGCCGCATGCTTCACGGCCTTCACCGTCACCGCGAACTGGGCTTCCTTGCCCGCGAGATTGGCGGCCGGATAGTCCTCAGGGAAGGTCACGGTGATCGTGCGCTCGTCGCCCGCGACAACGCCGACAAGCTGCTCTTCGAAGCCCGGAATGAACCGGCCCGAACCGAGCTCGAGTGGCTGATCCTCGGCCGTGCCGCCATCGAAGGCGACGCCATCGACCGAACCAGCGAAGTCGATGATGAGCTGGTCGCCATCGGCGGAGACAGTGCCCTCGGGCGCGTCTTCGAAGCGCTTCTGGCCCTGTGCGATGTTGAGGATCGCTTCTTCGACCTGCTCGTCGGCGATTTCGACCGTCAGGCGCTCAAGCTTGATGCCCTCGATCGACGGTGCGATCAGATCGGGCAGCACTTCGAGGCTGACGGTAAGCTGGACGTCCTTGCCCTGCTCATAGTCCTCGGCCAGCGCCACATCGGGCTGAGTCGCGGGGCGCAGGCGCTGCTCGCTGACGAGCCGGTCCATCGCATCCTTGATCGAGGTTTCGAGCGCCTGCTGGTGCAGCGCGGGCCCGTGCATCTTGCGCACGAGGTTGGCGGGCACCTTGCCGGGGCGGAAGCCGGGCATGCGCACTTGCGGCGTGATCTTCTTGACCTCGCCTTCCACGATCGCGGCGATGTCCGTCGCGGCGATGGTCAGGGCATAAGCGCGCTTCAGGCCCTCGTTGCTGGTTTCGACGATCTGCATCTGTGATCCAACTTTCTCGTACGACGTCGCGTCTTGATGATCGCGGCCCTGCCGAAGCCGGAGGGCCGATTGGTGCTGGCCGCAGGATTGATCTCGGGCCGGACGGTCTGGTGCGGGCGAAGGGACTCGAACCCCCACATCTTGCGATACTGGAACCTAAATCCAGCGCGTCTACCAGTTCCGCCACGCCCGCATCCGGCGAAAAACGAGCGCCGCCCCTATCGCAGCGGCGGGCAAAGGGCAAGCCTTGGGAGCAGCCCCGCCCGCGCGCAAGTTGGAGCTACGAGAACAGCCGCGCCAGCAGCGCCAGCCATGTGCCCGAAGCGGGCGGCACGGGCGGCGCAGCGGCGGTTGCGAGCCCCGCGCACTCGAGGCAGTAGACTTGCGCCCCAGTGCCCCCGAGCAGACGCTGCAAATCGGCCGCCAGCTGCCCCGCCAGCCCCGCCTGGCGCTGCGCTGCGAGTGCGGCGAAATCGTGCGGTGCAGCGCTGTTTGGTGCCCAGATGCGGCTCTGATCCGATGCGTCGTCATCGCCGCCCATGACCTTTTCGATCACGCTCCGCAGCGGGTCGGTATCCTCACCCAGATAGACCGCGTGCCAGGTCTTGGCCCCGGCCTTGCCCGCCGCCCAGGCGAGCGCGCTATCGATCCCGCCGAATTCGTCGACCAGCCCGATCTGGCGCGCGGTGCCGCCATCCCAGATTCGCCCCTGCCCGATCTTGTCGATTTCGGCCGGGGTCTTGTGGCGCGAGGCAGCGACAAGCCCGACAAAGCGGCCATAGCCCGATTCGATTTGCTGCTGGATCACCGCCTCCACGGTGGGCGAGAACCCGCCGAACACATCGGGCTGGCCCGAAAGCCCCGTGGTGCGCACTCCATCGGTGCCGACCCCGATGTTCGCCAGCGCTTCCTCGAAGCTCGGGATGATCGCGAAAATGCCGATCGACCCGGTGATCGTCGCGGGTTCGGCAAAGATCCGGTCGGCGGGGGTGGCAACCCAATAGCCGCCGCTGGCCGCAAGGCTGCCCATAGAGACCGCAACCGGCAGCTTCTTGTCCCTCATCCGTGCGATGGCGGCGCGGATGCGCTCTGCTCCGCTGACCGATCCACCCGGCGAATCGACCCGCACAACGAGGGCGGCGTAGTCTCCGCTCGATGCCGCCTTGTCGACCAGATCGGCAATCCGGTCCCCGCCTGCGGTGCCGGGCCCGGCGTCGCCATCGACGATATCACCCGCCACCGTCACCACAGCGATGGCCTTGCCGCTGCTCGGTTCAGCACGGTCCGCGAGATAGGGCGCGAGCCGGACCTGTTTGAAAGCGCCGTTCGGCCCGGCCGGATCTGCGCCGACGATTTCCGCCACACGTTTGCCGAACGCGGCTTTGTCGCCGATCCGGTCCACCAGCCCGGCCGCGACGGCCGCCTTGGCCGCGTCGCCGCCCGAGGCCGCGACCCATTTGACCGGATCACCTGTTACCAGCGCGATATTGGCCTTGGGCCGAGCCTTCTTCACATCGGCCTGCCAGCTCTCCCACAGCGCGGCATAGACCGCACCGAGCGCTTCCTTCGCCTCGGGCGAGGCGTTCGGGCGGATGAACGGCTCGACCGCGCTCTTGTAGGTGCCGACCTTGAACACGTGCGCCTTGACCTTGAGGCGGTCCAGCAGCGCCTTGAAATAGAGGTTGGTGCCGCCCGGACCGGCAATCGCCGCGCCGCCCATGGGATCGACCCAAGCCTCGCTGGCATGGGCCGCGAGTTGCACGCCGTCATCTGTATAGAGCCCGGCACGGACCAGCACCGGTTTCTTCGCTGCCCGCACCGTATCCATCGCCGCGCCGATCCGGCTCATTGCGGTCTGGCTGCCGCCGCCGAAATCCTCAAGGTCGAGCACCACCGCCTTGATCCGCGAATCGCTGGCCGCCGCCTCGATCGCGCGGACCAGATCGCGTTCCTGAAAGGACTTGGTCGGACCTGCGCCGGAGAGCAGCTGCGCCGGCCGGAAGCGCGCGCGCTCTTCCACCACCGGGCCATCGAGCGCGACATAGAGCGCGCCGGGATGCACCAACCCGGGCGCAGGGCGCAGCGTGAGCAGCGCATAGATCCCGCCGAAAAACAGCAGGAGCAGGAGCAGCACGAGGCCGTCCTTGATGGCAACGAGGATTTTCCAGACCGAGCGGGCAAATTTCATGGGGGATATCTATGAGCCCGCGAGCCCTGATGCCAGCCGAAACACTTGAGCCGCCCCAAGAGGCGCTCTAGGGGCATGGTTTCGATGGCAATATCGAACCAAGAGGCCGGCCAAGGTGCCAGTGGCCGCTATCCGGAGGGGGGCCTCGCCTTCCCGCACCGCGATCTCACCGGCATTTCGCATCTCGCGCGGCACGAAATCCTCTACTTGCTGGACGAGGCGGAGCAGTGGCTCGCGCTCAACCGCCAAAGCCACAAGCGCGCCGATCTGCTCGCGGGCCTCACCATCATCAACGCGTTCTTCGAGAATTCCACCCGCACGCTCCTCTCGTTCGAGATTGCGGGGAAGCGGCTCGGCGCGGATGTGGTCAACATGCATGCCGCGACCAGCAGCGTGAAAAAGGGCGAGACGCTGATCGACACGGCAATGACGCTCAACGCCATGCGCGCCGATGCCATCGTGATCCGCCATGCCAGTTCGGGCGCGGTGCAGCTGATCGCGGACAAAGTCGATTGCCCGGTGCTCAATGCGGGCGACGGCAGCCACGAACACCCGACGCAGGCCCTGCTCGATGCGCTCACCATCCGTCAGGCGCTCGGCCTGCCGCGCCAGAGCGATCTCAACGGGCTGCGGATCACGATCTGCGGCGATATCCTGCACAGCCGGGTCGCGCGTTCGAACATCCTCTCGCTGACAGCGCTCGGCGCGGTGGTGAATGTCTGCGCGCCGCCCGCGCTGATGCCCGCCGAGATCGAGGCGATGGGCGTGACCCCGTTCCACGATTTCGACGCCGCGCTCGAAGGCGCGGAGGTGGTGATGATGCTGCGCCTGCAGCAGGAGCGCATGTCCGGGCAGTTCATTCCCTCCCCGCGCGAATACCGCCACCTTTACGGGCTCACGCTCGAACGCTTCGGCCGCCTCGCGCCGGATGTGCTGGTGATGCATCCCGGCCCGATGAACCGGGGCATCGAGATCGACAGCCAGGTCGCCGATCACGCCACCCGCAGCCTGATCACCCGGCAAGTGGAAAGCGGCGTCGCGATCCGCATGGCCTGCCTTGATGTGCTGACCCGCCGCGCGCGCGGTGTGGCTGGCTGGCCAGAATTGGGGAGTGATGGCGAATGACCCCGCGTCCGCTCACGATCACCGGCGGCAAGCTGGTCCTCCCCGCAGGCGCGCCCCAGCCCGGTGCCGTGCGCTGCGAAGAAGGCCGCATTGTCGCGCTGGGTGAGATCACGCCGGAGGACGGCGACGAAGTGATCGAGGCGCGCGGCGCACTGATCGCCCCGGGGCTCGTCGACTTCGGCGTCTTCGCGATCGACAAGCCCGCGTTTCATTTCGGCGGGATCACGCGCGCCGCGCTGATGCCCGATCAGGGCCCGCCGCTCGACCATCCGGCGCGGGTGCGGTTCGCCGCGCAATCGGGCAAGCCGGACTTCTGGGTTCACCCGCTCGCCGCCGCAACGCGCGGGCTGGAGGGCAGCGAACTCGCCGAACTGGCGCTGATGCGCGAAGCAGGCGCACGCGCGGTTTCCACCGGGCGGCGCTGGATCGGCGATTCGGGCGTGATGCTGCGGCTGATGAGCTACTGCGCGATGCTCGGCCTCGTGCTCGTCACCCATGCCGAGGATGCCGGGGTTACCGGCAATGCGGTGGCGACTGCAGGCGAAATGGCGACCCGGCTGGGCCTGCCCTCCGCCCCCGCTGCGGCCGAGGCGCTGGCCGTGGCACGCGATCTCGCGCTGGCCGAGCTGACCGGGTGCCGCCTCCATTTCCGGCAGGTCACGACCGCTGCCGCGCTCGATCTGGTGCGCGCGGCCAAGGCACGCGGGCTCAAGGTAACGGCGGGTGTCACCCCGGCGCACTTCATGCTCTCCGATCTGGAACTGGCGCATTTCCGCACGTTCTGCCGCCTTTCGCCGCCGCTGCGCAGCGATGCGGACCGCAAGGCAGTGATCGCCGCCATCGCCGATGGCACGATCGACGTGATCGCATCGGGCCACGACCCGCGCGGCGCGGAAGACAAGCGCCTGCCCTTTGCTGACGCCGAGCCCGGCATGGCAGGCGCCGAAACGCTGCTGCCGCTGACGCTGACATTGGTGCGCGACGGGCAGATCGACATGGCGCGCGCCTTCGCGCTGCTCGCGGCGAACCCGGCGGGGCTGCTCGGCGTCAAGGCCGGTCAACTCGCGGTGGGTATGGAAGCCGATCTCGCGCTGGTCGAGCCGGAGCGGCCGTGGATCGTCGACCGCAGCAAGATGGCCGCGACCGCAGGCAATACGCCGTTCGACCGGCGGCCCGTGGAGGGGCGCGTCACGGCCTTGTTCAAAGGCGGAAACCGCGTAGCCTGATCCGCGATCAGGCTACGCGAGGGATAACAATCAGCGCTGCGCCATGCGCGTGGCGGCGGGACGGCCTTGTGGGGTCACGCCGTGCGGATCGGCCATCACGAGGCACACGCCGCCCTGCGCCTTGACCGACTGGCACATCTGGCGTGCCACGGCGAGGCCCGCAAAGCCTGCGGCCTGCACGCGCCAGAAGTTGTGGCCCTTGACCGTCACTTGCGTGATCTGGCTGTGATAGCTGCCGAGCCCCGGATGGCGCGCGGCGAAATGCCGCCATGCGCGCTGCGCACCGTCAGCCGAGGAGAACGCGCCGAGCTGCACGACATGGCTGCCATGATCGACCGGTGCGGGGAGCGCCTGCACCACCGGCGTCGAGACCATACGCGGCGCGCTGGCGGCGGGGGCAGGCGCGGTGGAGGGCGGAACATCAATCGCGGCAAGCTGCGCCTTGGCCGGAACCGAGGAGGCATCGGCCAGCGAGGGCTGCTGTGCGGCGGCTGAAGCAGGCGCGGCCGGCAGAGCCGCTACGGCCGCCTTGGCCAGCGCGGAACCGTCGCTGTCAGCCGCTTTCTCGGCGCTTTGGTCTGCGGCCTTCGCAGCCGCTTCATCCGCCAGCTTCGAGGCAGCCGGGAAATTCGCCAAGGCCAACGCGGTCGGCTGGCCGCCATCGGTGCGCAGCGGCGCACCAAGCAGGCTGGCAACGCGTCGGCGGCCGTCTTCAGGGCTGGCCATCCCCGCCCAGGCCTGGAGCCGTTCGTTGACCTTGTCTGCCGGCAGATCCTGCTGCGTCATCAGCTTGGCTTCGCGCCAGCTGCCATCGAGCGCATACGCATATGCCAAATTCTGGCGCACTTTGGGGGTGTTTTCGCCGTGACGCAGCGCGTCGGTCAGCGCCGCGATCCCCGTCTGGGTCTGCCCGGCCATGGCCATGGCCAGACCATAGTCCGAGGCGGGGATGGAATCGCGATAGGTGTTGAGCGTATCGGCGGCATCACCGCCGCGGCCAAGCGCGATATTGGCAAGCGCGAGGCTGAGCGCAGCCTTGCCGCTGTCCTCGCCCAGTTGCATCGCCTCGTCATAGGCCTGCCGAGCCGCTTCGAACCGGCCTGCCCGGAGATAGGCCGAGCCGAGCAATGTGCGATAGGCCGCATTGCGCGGATCGGCGAGCACGGCCTGTTCGGCCAGCGCGATCGCCTTTTCCGTGCTGCCTTTGCCCAGCTCGCTCTGTGCGCTGGCCGCGATCTTCGCAGGGTGCGGCCCACCCGCCGCACAACCGGACAGCAGCCCGGCGGCGAGCGCTGTGGTCACGCAGAAGCGGGCAAGGTGCCGGAAGGAGGTCTTGCCGTGGATCGGGCCTTGGATCGGACTGGCGTTAAGGGTCGTCATGGTTTGATGTCCCAGCTGAAACAGGTTCAAGAGTGCCGCGCGCGGCGCGCCAGATCATCAAGACCCGGCTTCGATTCGAGGAAATGGTCGAGCGCTTCGACCACGAGGTTCTGTGCGCTGCGGTTCTCGACCGTGCAGGCCAGCCGCAGCCGCAAGTGGCGTTCGGCATCGAGCCGCAGCGTGAAGGCCGCCTTGCGCCCGTCCTGCAGCGCCGCACCGCGCTGGCGGCGCGAGGTAGTTTTGCCCGGGGCTTTCGCGGAGGCCTTGGCCGGGGCTTCGGCAGCGATGCGGATGGCCGAGCCAAGCGATTCGATGCGGCGGAGCACTTCGGGCTGGGCCGGTTCAGGAAGCGGATCGGCGGCGATCGCAACGATGTCGGCGACAACGAAGTCAGCAACCGGGATGTCGGCGAGCGGCATGGCCCCCTCATCGCCCATATCGTTCCAGCCGAGGTCTTCTTCACCGGCAGGCCCAAAGTCCGCTGCATCGACCGCATCGGCGAGCGCGGTTGCGGGATAGCCCATGCGGCGCTGGTCCTCATAGGTCAGCGGCAGGAACTGCGGGCGCATCGCCGGGCGCGCGCCGCCCTTGCGGGCCAGCAGGCTCGGGCTGAGCGAGGCGAAAGACTTGGGTTCGGACATGGTGCCTCTGCCTCCGCTCACGAACCGATGACACGGCGGCCGAAGCCGCCTGAGGGTCGGGGCGAGCCTGGCAGCGACGACGCCGACATCGCGGGCTGCGGAACCGCAAACACGGTGCGGCGAAAGTTCTTTTCCAGCCGCTCTGACACATACGTCCACAGCTGCGTCACTTCCGCAGCCGATTTGCCCTTGGGATCGACTTCCATGACAGTGCGGCCGTCGATCATCGAGGCCGCAAAATCGGTGCGGTGGTGCAGCGTGATCGGCGCAACGGTGCCGTGCTGCGAAAGCGCGACTGCGGCCTCGGACGTGATCCGGGCCTTGGGTGTGGCGGCGTTGACCACAAAGATGAGCGGCTTGCCCGCGCGCTCGCACAAATCGACAGTCGCACCCACCGCGCGCAAATCGTGCGGGCTGGGGCGGGTCGGCACCACGATCAGTTCGGCGACCGAGATCACCGATTGGATCGCCATGGTGATCGCGGGCGGCGTATCAATCACCGCAAGCTTGAAGCCCTGCTGGCGCAGCACCGCCAGATCGCTGGCAAGGCGTGCCACGGTGGTCTGCGCAAATGCCGGGTACTCGGCCTCGCGTTCGTTCCACCAATCGGACAGCGATCCTTGCGGATCGATATCGATCAACACGACCGGGCCTGCACCGGCGCGCTGCGCCTGAACGGCGAGGTGGCCAGACAAGGTCGTCTTGCCGGATCCCCCCTTCTGCGATGCCAAAGCCAATACGCGCACTAGTGCCCCCCGCTGGGAAAAGATGAAAGACTGAACGGTCTCTTGACGGGGGATCGCAGAAGACCCTCAAATTTTGGTTAACTTCACACAAGTTCTGCATGGCAAACTAACGCGGCAAGGCCCGCAAACCGGGCTAAGTCCTTGCGCGATAGGTATTAACCATCCGGATCGACCAGACCGCTTGAAAATGCCTCCCGAACGCGGCCATACCAACCCCGCGCGCGGCAGTTCGCCGCGCGAAGGCGTTAACCGGGTTTTCCGGCTGACCGGCACGACAGGAGGCTCACCCGCCCATGCGCAGACCACTGCTCTTGGCAGCCGCAACGCTTGCGGCGACCATGCCCTTTGCCGTTCCGGCGTTCGCGCAGACCGCGGTGCCCGCCCAGACCGCCGCCAGTGCCGCACAAGTGCGCGCCGGGGTCGATGCCTGGACCGCAGGCAACTACGACGCCGCGATCAAGGCCTGGCAGGGCCCTGCGGCCAAGGGGCGACGCCGATGCGCTGTTCAATCTCGGCCAGGCCTACAAGCTGGGCCGGGGCGTGCCCAAAGACCTCGCCAAGGCCGAGGCGATGTATGGCAAGGCGGCCAAGCTGGGCCACGTGCGCGCGGCTGACAACTACGGCATCATCCTGTTCCAGACAAACCGCCAGCAAGCCGCGATGCCCTGGCTTCAGGCCGCTGCCGATCGCGGCGAGCCGCGCGCGATGTATGTGCTGGGGATTGCCTCCTACAACGGCGACTTTGCGCCCAAGGACTGGGTGCGCGCCTATGCCCTGATCACGCGCGCGGCCGCGTCTGGCCTGCCGCAAGCCACCGCCAGCCTCGCCACGATGAACGAGACGATCCCGCTGGCGCAGCGCCAGATGGGGGTCAGCCTCGCCAGCGATCTGGAACAGAAGGCCGCAGACGCCCGCAACCGCGAGCTTGCCGCCGCCGATCTCGGGTCGGGCGCCGGACCGTTGCGGCCAGCCCCACCGCTTGATGCACCGGCACCCCCACGTCCCCTGCCGCGTCCGGCGCAGGCTCCGGCCAGATCCCTGCCCGGTGCGGTCGAGCGAGTCGATCTGCCCCCATCGGCGCCCCAGTCAGCGCCCCCGTCGGCGCCCCCGTCGGCGCCCACGCCGGAGCCAGCCAGCGACCCGGCAAGCGGGGGGTTGGGCTATTTGCCCCCACCTCAGCCTCCAGAGGTTTCGCCTGCGCCGGTGGTTCCCAAACCAACCCCGCCCAAGCCCGTAACCCCCAAACCGGCCCCTCCCAAACCGGCCCCACCAAAACCGGCAGCCCAGCGGCCTACGTCCGACACTGGCCTCTATCGCATCCAGCTTGGTGCGTTCGGGCAGAAGGCGAATGCGGACGCGCTGTGGAACCGCGTGCGCGGACGGGCGGAGATCGCCGGGCACCCGCGCGCCGATCTCGGCAGCCCGGTCACGCGGCTTCTGGCAACGGGCTTTTCCGAGGCCGGGGCACAGCGTGCATGCGCCGCGCTCAGGGCCGGGGGCTTTGTCTGTCTGGTGATCAATCCCTGAACAGCTGACCACTATTGCGCCCAACGCGCCGCGCATCGCGGCGATTGATTTCGTGCGCGGTGTGGCCGTGCTCGGCATCCTTGCGATCAACGTGACCGGGTTCTGGGGGCCGACACTCGCCAGCTTCAGCCCCGCGCTGCCGCGCCCGGAACCGGGCGGCGCGCTATGGTTCGCGGCGGCCTATGTGCTGTTCGAAGGCAAGATGCGCGGGCTGTTCACGCTGCTGTTCGGGGCGAGCATGATGTTGTTCCTTGGCGCAGCGGAGCGGCGCGGGGCAAACCCAGATTGGGCGCAGGCGCGGCGGCTCGGCTGGCTCGCGCTGTTTGGTTATGCGCATTATCTGCTGCTGTGGTGGGGTGATATCCTGTTTCTCTATGCGGTCTGCGGCCTGCTTGTGCTCCTGCTGCGGCGGCTGAACCCGGCCCCGCTCGCGGCCAGCGCGCTGATGCTGTTTTTCCTGAGCCACGGTCTCGATGCGATTGGCGACCTTGCCGGGATCGCCGCTGAACAGCGTGTGCTGGCGGGGCATGGCAGCGCCGCCGAAGTGGCCGAGCAGGCCGCGATGATGGGCCGCATCGCCGCCGCCAACGCTGCGGACTTGCGCATTCTCCACGCCGGGTTCCTTGAGGCCTTGCGCCTGCGCCTCACCACCGCGCCGTTCCTGCCGTTCGATACCACCGCCGCGACTTTCACCGAAACGGCACCGCTGATGCTGCTGGGCATGGCCGCCATGCGCACGGGCCTGTTCAACGAGCTGTCCACCGGGGGCTGGAGCCCCGCCGTGCTGCGGCGGATTGCGTGGGGCGGGACGCTGTCGGGCGGGGCGATGTCCCTCGCGCTCATGGGTTGGAGCTGGGCGCATGCCTTCCCGCCGCGCGCGATGTTTGCAGTCATGGGCTCGCTCGCCGCGCTGCCGCATCTGCTGATGACCATGGGCTATCTCGCCGCGCTGCTGCTGCTCTGGCCAAAGGTTTCAGCCAGCGCGGCAGCCCGGCGGATCGCGGCGGCGGGGCGCTGCGCCTTCACCAACTATATCGGCACCACCGTGCTGATGACCGCGCTGTTTTCGGGCTGGGGTCTCGGCCTTGGCGGCACCATGCCGCGCGGGCTGCTGCCGATGTTCGTGCCAATCGGCTGGGCGGCGATGCTGGCATGGCCCGAAGCCTGGCTCGCGCGCTTCGGCATCGGGCCGCTGGAGGGACTATGGCGGCGGCTGACGTGGTGGGGCGTTTAGACCCCTGAGTCGACCTTGGGTGAATCCGCCTTGGGCTTGTGCGGGGTCAAGATCAGCACGCCGTCCTCCACTCGCCAGCCCTTCAGCCGCGTGAGGAAATTCATGCCGAGCACATTGGGTCCGCCCTCGCCCGGCATCACGATCGCATCGAGACCTTGCGCCGCGATCGAGCCGAAGCGCAGCGAAGCGATCTCGGCGGGCTGCGCCGTGACCGTGCCGTTGGCGGTCTCGACGTCCGCTTCGGGGCGCAGCGGATCGGGCGCGACCCCGGCGGCTTCGGCCACATCCTGCGATAGGGCCGTCACGGTCGCGCCGGTATCGACCATCAGGCGGATGGGCGTGCCGTTGAGCCGGGCGGTGATCCAGTAGTGCCCGTCCGGCCCGAGCGGAATGCGCGTCTCGCCGCCCGCCACCGTCTGCGGCGGCGCGCCGAGGGCATGCAGCGCGGCATCGAACGAAGGGTCGCGGTTAACGAACCGCATCACGGCCAGCCCGAACACCGCCAGCAGCAGCAGGTTCCCGCCAAACCGCACCGCCACGCCCAGCCTTGGCGCGCGCAGCAGCAGCGCGCCGCCGATCACGATCAGCGCGAGCGCGGCACACGTCGCTGCAAACAGCGGCGAAAGATGGCCCAGCCAGGGGGCTTCGGCTTCGAGCCAGGCGTAAATCTGCGTCATCCCCCGCCCTTTATCCCCTCAAACCTTTCATCGTCCTGAAACGCATTCTATCCACCATCGCGCAAGGGCTCTTTCGGCCCGGCCCCG
The DNA here is from genome assembly GCA_903828025.1 of uncultured Sphingomonadales bacterium. Taxonomy (GTDB): domain Bacteria; phylum Pseudomonadota; class Alphaproteobacteria; order Sphingomonadales; family Sphingomonadaceae; genus Novosphingobium. Next base: position 2,825 of record CAIKKO010000373.1, on the reverse strand, counting down.
GGCACCCCATGCACCTTTCCATCACGACGCGACTGGCCTGGCACTGCGAAGGGCCGACCGACATCCTCCTGCAGATCGAAGCCGCCGCCTCGGCAGGCCAGCGGCTCGTGTCGAGCGCGCTCGAAAGCACGCCCGCTGGCCATTTCGCGCGCGTGCCGGCGCAAGACGGGATCGGTGAGCGGATCTGGCTGCATCAGGAAGGCGATTGCAGCGTGGCCTACCGGGCGGAAGTCGAAGTGCTGCGGCAGGCCCAGCCGCTCGAAGCCCTTGCCGCCCTGCCGCCGCACCGCCTGCCGGGCGAGACCGTGCCCTATCTGATGGATTCGCGCTATTGCCCCGCCAACCGCTTCTCCCCGTTTGTCGACGAGGCGTTTGCCGCGTTCGAGGGCGGGGCCAAAGTGGCGGCCATGCAGCGCTGGATCGCGGCGCACTACCGCTATGTGCCCGGCACGAGCGATGCCTCCACCACCGCGATCGACAGCTTTGTCGAACGGCGCGGGGTCTGCCGCGATTATGCCCATACGCTGATCTGCTTCGCGCGCGCCGCCGCGATCCCGGCGCGCTTTGCCAGCGGCTACGGGGCCAAAGTCAAGCCGCAGGATTTCCACGCGGTCGCCGAAGTCTGGCTGGCCGATGCCGATGGCGCCGGAGACTGGCACGTGGTCGACGCGACCGGCATGGCCGATGCTGCGTCTTTCGCGCGGATCGCGGTGGGGCGCGATGCGGCGGACACCAGCTTCCTGACCAGCTTCGGCCATGCCGAACTACGCCATCTGGCGATCGAAGTCCGCGAATTCTGACCGGTTAACCAAGCCTGTTAAGCCCCTCGGCCCGCAGCGTCCCTTGGCGGGACGCGGCCGGAATGCCGCTCGCCTTGCCCTGCATTTAGGCTATTTTGCAGGGGAAAGGAGCGCCGCTGATGTCTGCCCGGTTTTTCATGGATCTGCTTCGCACCCGCTGGGTCAGCGCGCCGCTCGGCTTCATCGCGATGGCGCTTGCCTCACTGCTGGCGTTCCATGTGGGCAAGGATGTGGCGCAAGTGATGTTCGGCCAATCGGAAGCCGAAGCGCATGTCATGCCCAGCGCGCCGAAGCCGCTCGCCACAGCGCCAAAGCCTGCTGCGACACAGGCCGCCCCGGTCAACAGCCCGTTTGTGGTCAAGTCGATCCTCAAGATCGACGAGCCGATCAAGTTCGGCCAGTTCTTCTGGGACGAAAGCGCGGCGGCCACTGGGCCGATCGTCGTCACCGTCGATCTGGAGGCGCGCACGCTTTCGGTGTTCCGCGACGGGCACGAAATCGGCGCGACCGCGATCCTCAAGGGCTATGGCACCAAGCCGACCCCGACCGGGGTGTTCCCGATCACCGAAAAGGACGCGAAGCACGTCTCCAACATCTATGACGCGCCAATGCCGTGGATGCTGCGCCTGACCAGCGATGGCATCACCATCCACGGCAGCAAAGTCGAGCGCGGCTATGCCACCAATGGCTGCATTGGCGTGCCCAACGAATTCGCCAAGCGCCTGTTCAGCGTCGCCAGTATGGGCGACAAAGTGATCATCACCGATGGCAAGCGCCTCGGCGTGGGCCAGCCGATCCTGCAGGCGGACGAGCAAGCGCCCGAGGCAGGCGCCTGACCAACCCTACCGCGGTGCCATGCGGATCGCGCCATCCAGCCGGATCGCCTGCCCGTTGAAATAGCTATTGCGCACCAGCTCCATCGCAAGGCTGGCGTATTCCTCGGGCCGCCCCAGCCGCTTGGGGAACGGGACCGAAGCGTTGAGCCCATCCAGCACCTTTTCCGGCAGGCGGCCGAGCAGCGGCGTATCGAAAATGCCCGGCAGGATCGCGTTGACGCGGATGCCAAGGTCCATCAGGTCGCGCGCCATCGGCAGCACGAGGCCGACCACGCCCGCTTTCAGCGAACCATACGCCACCTGCCCGATCTGCGCATCCTGCGCCGCGACCGAGGCGGTGAGCACGATCAGTCCGCGCTCGCCGTCTTCCATGGGATCGAGCGCGGCCATGCCGAGCGCGGAAAGGCTGGCAATGCGGTAGCTGGAAACGAGGATGCCCTCGGCGGCATACGCATAGTCCTCGGTCGAAAGCCGGGTGAATTCGCCCGTCTCGCGGTTGCGGCTGATTGTCTTGCCCTTGCGGCTGGTCATCGCGCAATGGACGCAGACTCGCTCCTGCCCATGCGCGGCGCGCGCGGCGGCGAGGCCTGCGACCACCGAATCCTCGCTGGTGATATCGACGCGCACGAACAGCCCGCCAATCGCGGCTGCAACTTCGCGTCCAGCGTCCTCGTTCACGTCAAAGATGGCGACTTTCGCCCCGGCGGCTGCCAGTGCCTCAGCCGTCGCGCGGCCCAGACCCGATGCACTGCCGGTCACGACAGCGGCCATACCCTGTTCGATTTTCATGCCTTTGCTCTCCTTTAAGCGAACGGTTAAACCGCTTGAGGGAGGCGCGCAACCAACAAGTTGCAGAGCCCTCTCCCCTTCAGGGGAGAGGTTTGGGAGAGGGGAACTTGCGCAGCGCTCCTGCCCCTCTCAACTCAGGCTAAGCGCTTCGCGCCAAGCCTCCGTATCTCTCCCCTGAAGGGGAGAAAGCAGCGTAGAACCAAACGCTCAAAGAATATCGAAACCCTCCCCCAGCCCCGCGCGCAGCTTGTCCAGCGCCTGCGCTTTCAGCTGGTGCACGCGCGGCACGCTGACCGCGAGCACTTCGGCGATTTCGGCCAGGTTGAGCTCTTCGATGAAATAGAGCTGGATCACCATCTGCAGCCGTTCGGGCAGATCGGCGATGGCGCTGGCGACTTGG
>CAIKKO010000372.1 GCA_903828025.1 uncultured Sphingomonadales bacterium | reverse complement strand
TCTTGAGGTTCACGTAAAAGCTGGCGTCTGCATTGCCGCCCTCTGCCGCAATCGCGGGCGCTTCGATCACGCGCTCGATCCGTGCGGCGGGATCGGCAGCGAGCTTTTCGAGCAGCGCGGCGACTTTGGCCTTGAGCGCCTTGTCATCGGGCCGCGCCAGCCGGATCGCGAACGAGCCGCCCGAGCCCCACGGTGTTGCATCGGCGCTGATGATCTTGCCGTCCGGCCCCAGCGTCACCAGTCCCGCATCAATGAACGGGCGGTAGAGGTTGATCACGGTATCGACCGGCGCAAAGCCGTGGTCGCTCACCAGCGCGATCACCGCATCGGGATGCACTTTGAACTCCGCCGCGATGAGTTGGCCGACAAAACCGTCGATCATCTCCAGCGCGGCATGCGATTCGGGCGAGCCGGGGCCAGTTTCGTGCTGGGTGTGGTCCAGCGCGGTGAGGTACATTGTCATGAAGCCGGGCTGGTGCTGCACGATCATCATGACGCCGAATTCGGTGCGGATCTGATCGGCGAGCAAGTCTTCGGCCTTGCCGTCGGCATAGGCCGCGCCGGTCGCGGTCTCAAGCTCGGTCACCAGGCCGGGCGTGGCCAAGGCCTCAACCAGCTTGCGGTCGTCGGCATGGCCGGTGCGCCAGATCTGCGGCAGGTTCCATGTCACGTTCTTCGCGCCGACCGAGACCGGCCAGTGCACGTTGGCGGTGCTCAGCCCGGCATCGTGCGCCGCGTCCCACAGCGTGCGGGCCTTGATGTCCGAAGCATACCAGTACCAGCCGCCCTGATTGATCTGCAGCGGATCGTACGTCGTGTTGTTTGCGATGCCGTGGGTGGCAGGCGCGGTGCCGGTGATCAGCGTGGTGTGGCTGGGATAGGTCAAAGTTGGCAGCACGCCGACGACGCCGGTGGCATAGCTGCCCTCAGCCACAAAGCGCCGCAAGGCGGGGATCTGGAGGCCGCGTGCATCGGCCTCCAGCACATCGGCGGGCCGCAGTCCGTCGATCGAGATCAGCAGAACCGGCGCGGCGTGCGCGGCCCCGGCCAACAAAGCGCCCGTGAGAGCGAAGGCGAGGGCGAGGCGGGCCGCGCGGCGCATCCGCTCAGTCTTCCGGCGCGATGGTGACCTTGAGGCCGTCAAGATCGGCGGTCATCTGGATCTGGCACGACAGGCGCGAGGTTTCGGCGCGGTGGTCCGAGCTTTCGAGCAGGTCGTTCTCGTCTTCGCTCATCTTCGGCAGCTTGTCGGCAAACGCCGGATCGACGAAGATGTGGCAGGTGGCGCAGCTGCAGCAGCCGCCGCACAGCGCGAGCAGTTCGTCGAAACCGTTGTCGCGGATCGCTTCCATCACCGAAAGGCCGGCATCGGCCTCGACCGTGGATTCTTCACCCGAGCGGTTTACCACAACAAGCTTCGGCATCTATCAAGACTCCTGTCGGGGAACACCCCTGTTCCCCTTTGCCCCGGGCTGCTATCGCGCGGCTTCCGCTTTGGCAAGGGTGCCGCGCGGGACTGGCCTTAAAAGGAGAGCCACACGCCATGGGCCTCACCGCCAGCCAGATCGCCGAGGGGCTCGATCATATCGCCAGGCTCAGCCCGCCGATGGCGGATGCGATCCAGCGCGTCGGCTATCCCGAGCCGCGCCTCCGCCCGACGGGTTATGCCACTTTGCTGCGCACGATTGTCGGCCAGCAGGTGAGCGTGGCCGCCGCCGCTTCGGTCTGGGCCAAGCTGGAAGCGCTGCTGGGCGATGACATGCCGCCGCATGATCTGCTCGCCGCCGATTTCGACGCGCTGCGCGCCTGCGGGCTTTCGCGCCAGAAGCAGGGCTATGCGCGCAGCCTGTGCGAACTTGTCGTTTCGGAAGAGCTCGACCTGACCGCGCTGCCCAAGGATGACGAGGAAGCAATCGCCCAACTCACCCGGATCAAGGGCATCGGGCGCTGGTCGGCGGAGATCTATCTGCTGTTTGCCGAAGGCCGCGCTGATATCTGGCCGGCGGGCGATCTCGCGGTGCAGGCGGGCATGGCCAAGCTGCTGGGGCTGGCAGAGCGCCCTGACGAGAAGCAAGCCCGCGCGCTGGCCGAAGCATGGCGCCCGCACCGGGGCGCGGCGGCGATCTTCACCTGGCATTGCTATAACAATCCGGCGCTGTAGTCTGGGGTCTCGAAACGATAATAAAGGGACGGGACGTGGGCCAGAAAACGATCTTCATCACCGGCGGCGGTTCGGGCATCGGGCGCGCGGTGGCGCAGCGCTTCGGGCGTGAGGGCTGGTTTGTCGGGCTGGCGGATATCAACGCAGCAGGCATGGCGGGCACTGCCGCGCTGATCCCGGCGGGCCACAGCTCGCAGCATGTGCTCGATGTGCGCGACCGCGCCGGGTGGGACGCGGCGCTGTTCGATTGCGCGGCGGCCTCGGGCGGCAGGATCAACGTGGTGTTCAACAACGCGGGCATCCCCATCGGCGGCAAGATCACCGAGGTCAGCACCGAAGAGGTCGAGCGCACGCTCGATATCAACCTCAAGGGCGTGATCTGGGGCGCGCAGGCGGCGTTCCCGTGGCTCAAGGCTTCAGGTCCGGGTTCGTGCCTGCTCAACACCGCGAGCGCGGCGGGGATCTACGGCGTGCCCGGCGGCTCGATCTATTCCGCCACCAAGTTCGGCGTGCGCTCGATCACCGAATCGCTCGACGCCGAGTGGAAGGAAGACGGCATCATGGTGCGCGATCTGATGCCCGGCTTCATCGAAACCCCGCTGCTCGATATCGCCCCCAACCGCGCCTCGAACGAGGATATCCGCGGCCGGGTAAACGCGGCCAAGCTGGAGATTTCGCCGGTGAGCGATGTGGCCGATGCGGCATGGGCGGCGGTCCACGGCAAGAAGCTGCACACGCTGGTGGGCAAGACGGCCCGGAGCCTCGCCTTCGCCGCGCGGTGGATGCCGGGGGCCTTGCGCAAGCAGGTCAGCGGGCTAGGGCGGCCGCTGGGGGGGTAAGTCAGTCGTTCAGGTCGGCCATGAGGTCCGCAACGCTATCAAAGCGCGTCACTTTCCCCTCCTGTATGTCGCGCATGGCTGCCTGCGATTCCGCATTGGGCACGCGCAAATCAAACGGCAGAGCTTTGTCGGCGGCGACACGCGTGAGCATGAGGCGAATGGCGTCGGAGACGGACAGGCCAATACCGGCCAGCACCATCGTCGCTTCCTTCTTCAGCCCGGCCTCGATGCGGGCGCGTACAACTTCGGCAGCAGCCATGGGTCATTCCATCACTTGATCGGTGGGCTACATTGTAGCTACACGTCGTTAATGGAGGGTGAAGCGTGGCGGGTCAACCCTTCCCTGCCATGGGGCACCATGTATACCCGCCGCAACCGTTCAGGACCGCTGTGAATGTCGCGCATCATTGAAACAGCGTCACGGTTCAAACGCGATTACAAGCGCGAGCTGAAAACCGACCCGAAGCTGCCGGAGAAGCTCATGCCGGTGATCGAGCTTCTCGCGAGCGATGCGGATCTGCCGGAGCGGCTCGCCGATCATCCGTTGCAGGGGGAATGGAAGGGCTTTCGGGATTGCCATATCAAGCCCGATCTCGTCATGATCTACGCGAAATCGGAGGGCAGATTGAGCTTGGCCCGCCTTGGCTCGCACAGCGAAGTGTTCGGTTAAGCGCCCCCAAACCCATCAATCGCCCCCGCCAGCGCAACGTCCCGCGCGCTCAAACCGCCCGCATCATGCGTCGTCAGCGTGATCTCCACGCGGTTGTAGACGTTGAACCACTCCGGGTGGTGATCGGCCTTTTCCGCCAGGATCGCCACGCGGGTCATGAAGCCGAAGGCCTCGGCAAAATCGGTGAAGCGGAAGGTGCGCGTGATGGCGAGGCCGTCTTCGCGCAAGGCCCATGCGGGCAGGGCGGCGAGGGCGGCGGCGCGTTCGGTTTCGGTCAGCTGAGCAATCGCCATCATGGCTCTCCTTGGCAGTGAGCCGTGTTTCCCCTATCGGCGGTGT
>CAIKKO010000371.1 GCA_903828025.1 uncultured Sphingomonadales bacterium | reverse complement strand
CGTCGAGCTCGACGACAGGATTCTTAACCTTGATCTTTGCCATGGTTTTGCGTGCCTTCCCCGGGGAGGTGATTCATAGAAATTTGCCGTTCCTTAGCAGGCGCTTGGCCGGGCGCAAGCGGGGCAATCTCACCAAAGGGCAATGCCTCTCGCGATTCGCGCGGTTTGGGTCTGGACAGCAGCGGGTGGCGGGCTCTAGACATTTAACCAAGCGATTAAGCGCAAGCAGAGGAGAGATGCCGTGAGCGATGCCCCCGAAGTGCTGACCGAAGTGGATGGCAATGTCCTGATCGTCACGATCAACCGGCCCGAGGCCAAGAACGCGATGACCAAGGCGGCAGCCGAGGGGATCGCCGCGGCGATGGACCAGTTCGATGCTGATGTGGAACTGCGCTGCGCGATCCTGACGGGCGCTGGCGGCACGTTCTGCTCAGGGATGGACCTCAAGGGCTTCCTGCGCGGCGAGCGGCCGAGCGTGCCCGGGCGCGGCTTTGGCGCGCTTTCACAGTGGACGCCGAAGAAGCCGATCATCGCGGCGGTCGATGGTTATGCACTGGCGGGCGGCATGGAACTGGCGCTTTCGTGCGATCTGATCGTCGCCCACAAGGGCGCCAAGTTCGGCATTCCCGAAGCGAAGCGCGGCCTTGCCGCGGCAGCCGGCGGCCTCATCAAGCTGCCCCGCCAGATCCCGCCGCGCATCGCGATGGAACTGGCGCTGACGGGCGACTTCATCGATGCGCAGCGCGCCTATGCGCTGGGCTTCATCAACGAAATCACCGAAGGTCCCTCGCTCGAGGCGGCCAAGGCGCTGGCCGCGCGCGTGGCGGCCAATGGCCCGCTCGCGCTGATCGCGTCCAAGGCGATCGTGCGCGATTCGCATGAATGGACCGAGGCCGAGATGTGGGACAAGCAGGAGGCCTATATCGCCCCGGTGTTCACCTCTGCCGACGCGCGCGAGGGTTCGCTCGCGTTTGCCGAGAAGCGCAAGCCCAACTGGCAGGGCAAGTAAAAGCGCCAAATCGGCCGCAACGCCGGTCTGGCGGGCACGGCCCCCCTCCTGTAGCCTGCGGGTGCAGGAGAGGGGCATGATGCACGGGCGGACGGCTTGGCGGATCGGAGCGGCAGCGGCGTGGCTTGCGCTGGCCGGATCGGCGCTGCCCCAAACCGTGCCGCCAGCCGCACCACACGCAGCGCTGCCGACAGCGGCAGGCCGCGCGTTGCCGGAGCGGCTGCGCGGGATCACCATCGATTCGACCGATCGGCTGACCGCCACAGTCTTGTCTGTGCGGGCGCTGCGCGCGGTGCCGACGGTGCGGCTGGTGCTCGATCCGGGCACCACGCCCGGCGATTATGCCCCCGCGATCAGCCACTTGCGCCCCGCAGCCTATGTCATGGCCGAACTGCTCGATTCAGAAGCGATGCGCGGGTTCTCGGTCGCGGGGGTCAAAAAGCGCGCGCGCACGTTCGGCGCGGCGCTGGGCGGGCAAGTCGATCTGTGGGAAATCGGCAACGAGGCGAACGGCGCATGGGTGGGCCGCAGCCAGGCCGAGATCGACGCCAAAGTGGCCGCCGCCTTCGATGTGATTCACGGCGAACTGGGCGCGCGCACCGCACTGACGCTCAACTACTGGGCGGGGCCGCAATGCTATGCCTACCCGTGGGAGGCGACGCTGCCTTATGCCCGCGCGATGCCCGAGCGGGTGCGGACGGGCGTCGATTTCGTGTTCCTCAGCCTCTATGAAACCGCCTGCGATCCGGTGCAGCGGCCGACGCCCAGCCAGCTGATCGTGACCTTCCGCGAACTCGCGGCGATCTTCCCCAATGCCAGGCTGGGGTTGGGCGAGATCGGCGCGCAGGGCATGGCCGACGGGCTGCCGAGCGAGCCGGTTCTGGCGGACAAGCAGCGCATCGCCGCGCGCTATTACGGGATGGATGGGGTGCTGCGGGCGCGGCTCGGGCCACGCTGGGCGGGCGGCTATTTCTGGTGGTATTACACGCGCGATGCCGTGCCGATGGTGCGGGCGGGCTCGCTCTGGCCCACGCTGGATGATCTGCTGGCGGCGATCCCTTGAAGGCTGGCGGGATCAGCCGCGTTTGAGATTATGCAGCGGCTCCAGCGCGCCCGCGAGGTAGGCGTCGAACTCCACTTCGGTCACGCGCGGGCCATCGAGGAAGCGGCGCAAATGGTAACGCGGCGCGCCGGGCCCGTTGAGCCCCGGACGAGTCGTGGTGGCCGAGCGGATGCCTTGCGCCGCAAGGATCGCATCGGCGCGCGCGTCGCATTCGCCGCTGGGG
>CAIKKO010000370.1 GCA_903828025.1 uncultured Sphingomonadales bacterium | reverse complement strand
CGGCGGGGCCTATGCCGGGCATGTGGCCGCCGCCATGCCGGAACGGGTGACCTCGTGGCACATGCTGGCGGCGATTGCCTCCGCCCCGGCGGAAAGCGCGGTCTGCAAGGCCGACGAGGCGCAGCTCAAGGCCGGGCTGGCGCAGCAGGTCGGCGCGCCGCGCGTGTTCTGGGCCATGCCCAAAGACGGCGTCGCGGCCAAAGTCCCCGGCTTCACCGACCGCACAGCGGACGAGGGCGCGCGGGCCTTCTTCATCGCCGGGCAGCGCGGCGATGTGCGCGGCGTCGCGCGCGAATACCGGCGGTTCTGCGATGCACCCGCAGCCGTCTCCGCGTTCCCGGCCCCGGCGTACTTCTACTACGGCGAGGCCGACCCGCTCGTGCAGCCGAGCCAGGGCGAATTCTGGGCGAGCAAAGTCGCGGGCAAAGTCACGTTCCGCCGCTATCCCGGCGAGGGCCACGATGTGCAGTATCGCCACTGGGACCAGCTGCTGCTCGATGTGGCAGGGCACGGCGGCGAGACGCTGGTGTGCGAACGCGGCAGGGCGCGGCTGGTGGCAGGCGTCGTCCAACCGGCGCAGCTTGCGGCGGGCGCGACTTTGGGTATTTGCGCGTGGCAGGTCGGGCGCAAGGAGCAGCCATGATGACGGAGAGTCCCAAGGAAGCAGCCGAACACGGGTTGCGCACCCCGCTCGAAGGCGTGTCCGCGCGCCCGCTCCAGCCGGGTGAGCCGATTGCCGAACCCCTGCCCCTGATCAGCCCGACCGTCCCGCACGAGTGGGTGGACTACAACGGCCACATGAGCGAATCCTGCTATCTGCTCGTGTTCGGCGACCAGTCCGACGCGTTCTTCCGCCTGATCGGGATCGACGAGGCCTACCGCGCCGGGGGCCATTCGCTGTTCACCGTGCAGACGATGATCTTCAATCTGGCTGAAGCCCATCTGGGTGACCGGCTCGAACTCTCGCTCCAGCTGCTCGATGCGGACGAGAAGCGGCTGCATATCTTTCACATGATGCACAATGCCGAAACCGGCGTGCTGCTGGCCACCGGCGAGCAGATGCTGGTGCATGTCGATATGACTGCCGGGCGCAGCACGCCGATGCCGCCCGAACTTCATGCGCGAGTCCATGCGGTGCTCGCCGCGCATGCCCACCTTCCCCCGCCCCGCGCAGGCCGGGCGCAACATTGCCATTCAACGGAAGCCTTCCTGATGCATTTCGAACTCACTTCCGAGCAGCAGATGCTGGTCGAAACCGTGCGGCGCTTTGTCGAGGCCGAGCTCTATCCGCACGAGAAGCTGGTCGAGGAGACCGACAGCGTGCCGGACGAGCTGGCAGCCGAAATTCGCGCCAAGTCGCAGGCGCTCGGGCTCTATGCGGTGAACATGCCCGCAGAACTCGGCGGTGGCGGCCTCGGCACGTTCGACACCACGCTGATGGAGCGCGAACTCGGCCGCGCCAGCTATGGCCTGCAGATGATGATCGCGCGCCCCAGCAATATCCTGCGCGGATGCCAAGGCAGCCAGATCGAGGACTATCTGCTCCCCTCGATCCGGGGCGAGCGGCACGACTGCCTTGCGATGACCGAGCCCGATGCCGGGTCCGACGTCCGCTCGATGCGCACGTTTGCGCGCCGGGATGGCAGCGACTTCGTCATCAACGGCACCAAGCATTTCATCAGCCATGCCGATGTGGCCGATTTCGTGATCCTCTGCGCCGCGACCGGCGAGGCGGGCGGCAAGAAGACGATCAGCTGCTTCCTCGTCGATTTCGATACGCCCGGCCTCACCCGGCGGCGCGGGCCCAAGTGCGTCTCGCACCGCGGCTATCACCAATGCGAGCTGATCTTCGAGGATTGCCGCGTGCCTGCCTCCAGCCTGCTCGGCGAGCTTGACAAGGGGTTCGAGCTGATGGGGCAGTGGCTGGGTTCCACCCGGCTGCAAGTCGCCACCACGTCGGTCGGGCGCGGGCAGCGCGTGCTGGAAATGGCGACACAGTGGGCCGCAACGCGCAAGCAGTTCGGGCAGGCCATCGGCAAGTTTCAGGGCACCGGCTTCAAGCTGGCGGACATGAAGACCGAACTCGAGGCCGCCGAACTCCTCACCTTCCGCGCGGCGTGGAAAGACGATCAGGGCACGATGACCGATACCGACGCGGCGATGGCCAAGCTGTTCGCCTCCGAAGCCTTGGCGCGCGTGACCGACAACGCGCTGCAGATTTTCGGCGGCATGGGGCTGATGGACGAGCTTCCCATCGAGCGCTTCTGGCGCGATGCCCGCGTCGAGCGGATCTGGGACGGGACGAGCGAAATCCAGCGCCACATCATCAGCCGCGCGCTGCTGCGTCCGCTGGAGGCATGAGCGCGGATAGACTGGCCCGCCTGCTGCGCCCGCGCAGTCTGGCCATCGTGGGCGGCAAGGCGGCCGAGGAAGCCGTGCGCCAGTGCCGCGCGCTGGGCTTTGACGGCCCGATCTGGCCAGTGAATCCGAGGCGTGCGGAAATGGGCGGCTTGCCGTGCTTTCCCGATATGGCAGCGCTGCCGGACGCGCCCGACGCGGTGTTCATGGCCGCGCCTGCCCCCGCCACCATCGCGCTGGCGGGTGGGCTTGCCGGAGCGGGCGGCGCGATCTGCTATGCGGCGGACTTTGCCGAGAGCGGCGATGAGGGCCGCGAACGGCAGGAGGCGCTGCTTGCCGCTGCCGGGGGCGTGCCGCTCATCGGCCCCAATTGCTACGGCATGCTCAATCTGTTCGACCGGGTGGCGCTGTGGCCCGATCAGCATGGCTGCCTGCCGATTGATACGGGGCGCGGCGTCGCCATCGTCAGCCAGAGCGGCAATCTGGCGCTCAATTTCACGATGCAGACGCGCGGGCTGCCGATTGGTTACGTCATTTCGGTCGGCAATTGCGCCGATGTGACCCCGGCGGACCTGATCGAAGCGCTCATTCAGGACGAGCGGGTCAGCGCCATCGGGCTGCATCTGGAAGGGCTGGGTTCGGTCGCGCGCTTTTCGCAAGCCTGTCTGGCTGCGCGGGCGGCGGGGGTGCCGCTGGTCGCGCTCAAGACCGGCGCTTCGGCCAAGGGCGCGGCGCTGACGCTGTCGCACACCAGCTCGCTCGCGGGGGCCGACGCGCTCACCGATGCGCTGTTTGCGCGCTACGGCGTGGCGCGCGCGCACGATCCGGCGAGCTTTCTGGAAACGCTCAAGCTGCTGCATGTGGCGGGGCCCTTGCGCGGGCGGCGGATCACCAGTGCCAGTTGTTCGGGCGGCGAAGCCTCGCTGACCGCAGACCTTGCCGAGCGGGCTGGCCTTGAAACGCCGGACTTTCCCGCAGCCGTGCAGGATGAACTGGAAGCGGTGCTGGGCCCGCGCGTGAATGTCGCCAACCCGCTCGATTATCACACGTATATCTGGGGTGATGAGGCAGCGCAGACGGCGTGCTTTGCGGGCATGCTAAACGCGGATTTCGAAGCTTCGCTGCTGATCCTCGATTTCCCTCGTGCGGACCGCTGCACCGGCGCGGATTGGGATGTGACCATCGCGGCCTACCGCGCGGCCGTGCGCGCGCACCCGGCGGCCAAGGGCACCGTGCGGATCGTGGCGAGTTCGCTGGGCGAGAACGTGCCCGAGGCCATCGCTGCAGCGCTGATCGCCGGGGGCGTGATGCCCGCCAACGGGCTCGACAAGGCGCTGCTGGCAATCGCCAATGCCGCACAGATCGGAGAAGCCTGGTCGCACCCTGCCCCCGCAGCCCTCCCCGAAACCCCGCCCCTCAGCACTGGCGAAACCGCGACGTGGGATGAAGTCCGCAGCAAGGCCGCGCTGGCTGCAAACGGCGTGCCGGTGCCGCGCGGTGCGCTGGTGACGCTGGCGGAACTCGAAGCGCTGTGCGGCGATGAGGCTGCCGCGCTGCCCGCGCCGTTCCCCTTGGTGCTCAAGGCGGTTGGGGCTGAACTTGCGCACAAGACTGAGCTGGGCGGCGTCGCGCTCGGCATCACCAGCCGCGACCGATTGCTGGCCGAAGCGCACCGCATGGCCGCGCTCGG
>CAIKKO010000369.1 GCA_903828025.1 uncultured Sphingomonadales bacterium | reverse complement strand
GGCCTTGCCCTCGCTCCTTTGGCCGAAAGGCCAACGCGACCGGTGCGGGCTGCGGGAAAAGAGCTTTTGCTCTGGAGGCGGGGCGTTCCCCCAAGTCCTTGGCCAGGCAACTACCGCGCCAGCACAGGATCACTGCCCAAGGGCGCGCCGGAGTCTCTCCACAGCGCCCCAGGATTTCCGCCGGTCTGCGAGCCGCCCGCGGTCATCCGGGTTTGATCCCTCAGGCCGAGCCGGGTCAGGCGCTGTCCCATCCGGCCACTCGCCAAAGATACAGCACACAAACGCCCTCCCCGCAGCGCTTTGCAGGCGCCGCACCGGTCGCGCGATCACCCCTCCCTGCCCAGCCGCAGCACCGCCGCGCAGCCAAATCCAACATTTTGTTTCACAGAGATTTTCTCGCGCAGAGACGCAGAGGCGCAAAGAGGGTGAGCCGGCGGCGGAGCCGCTCTGCCGGTTTCGAGCGTGGCAAATGGCGCTGCCGTCCCGTGGGGGGAGAGCCTGCGGCGCGGCACGACATCTCCGCGACTCTGCGCCTCTGCGCGAAATCCTTTCATCCGCGTCAGCCGCGCAGCCCTAATTGCTCAGGCTGAACTTCGCGAAGATCGTCGCGCCAATCGGGTTCCGGCCATAGGCGGCGCTGAGCGCGGCGGGCTTGGCAAACAGCGCGCCGGTGCCGCCCGCCGCCACTTGCACCGGGCCGACGAGGTGCAGCCGGTAGGCATAGCCCACTTCCAACTTGGTCAGCCGGAAGGCCTGATCGTGCAGCGGACTGGCCGGATCGGGGAACAGCTCGTCGTTGTTCACATTCTCGATCCGGCTGAACAGCGTATCGTGGGCGTTGGCATCCCAGTTCACTTCGCCCAGCCACGCGGTGCGCGTTTCGCCCGGCACGCGGGTCTTGGCGCTGAACCCGGCCATCGCCGAAAGCCCGCGCCCGTTGTTGTAGTGCGCCGAGGTGGTGAAGCGGTGCTCGTTCTCACCGGGGTGCGCGGCTTCGGGCCGTTTGAGCTGGCCGTAGCTCACTTGCACCAGCCACTGCGGCGCAGGCGCAAGGCTGGCGCGCACGCTCCAGCTGTCGAGCTTGGGGCGCTCGATATTCCAGCGGCGCTCGTCGGGCTCCTGCCCGCGAAACGCGCTGGCCTCGATCTGCCAGGTCTTGCCCGCCAGCCCCGCCGTGATCACGCCATACGTGATATGCGTCGAATCGAACCAGTGATGGGTGATCGGCGCTTCGGGGTTATACTGGGCGGAGGCGCGGTGCATGAAGGCGGAGGGGCCGAGCGCGGGCTCGCCCACCGGACCGCCATAAAGGAACGCGTGCGCGCCGGGGGCAACCGGCACATCGAGCCGCGCCGAAAGCTCCATGAACAGATCGTGCGGGTGCTGCCGATCAACCAGCGCGCGGGCATAGGCTTCCTCGCCGGTTGCGAACAGCAGCGGGTAGCCATCGTGGCGCATCGCGGGCTCAAGGCTCAGCATCGCCTGCCCGGTCAGCTTGGCGCCATCGCCCAGATCGTGGACCCACATGCCCATCGCCATCGACTGGGCATAGAATTTCTGCCCCCCGCGCGGGCCGCCCTGATCGGTGTAGACCGGCAGGATCGAGGCATGGAGCATCACCATGTCGTGCGCGCCGGGCATGATGTGGACCCCGCGCATCGCCTCGGTCGCGGGCAGGCGTGCGGTGCCCGAACCCGCGCCGTCCATCGCCATCCAGCTCATGTCCATCTGGGCCATGGCGGTCCCGGGCAAGAGCAGCGCAGCGAGCAGGGCAAGGCGGCGCAGCGCCATCGGGGAAATCCTTAAGTTCGCGCGCCGAACAGCGCCGAGCCGACGCGGACATGCGTCGCGCCCAGCATGATGGCGGTCTCGAAGTCTTCGCTCATGCCCATGCTCAGGTCGGCAAGTCCTTGATCTGCGGCAAGTTTGCCCAGCAGCGCGAAGAACGGCGCGGGTTCGATCCCGGCGGGGGGCACGCACATCAGCCCGATCACCGGCAGCGCAGCAGCGCGCGCTTCGGTGAGCAGCGCGGGCAAGTCGGCAATCGCGCAGCCGCCCTTCTGGTCCTCCGCACCGATATTGACTTGCACGAACAGCGGCACCTGCCGCCCGACTTTGTCCATCGCCCGCGCCAGCGCGCCCAGCAGCGAGGGCCGGTCGAGCGAATGGATGCAATCGAAGCGCCGCACCGCCTCCTCGGCCTTGTTCGACTGGAGCTGGCCGACAAGGTGCAGTTGCAGATCGGGATGCGCGTCTTGCAAGGGCGGCCACTTGGCGTCCGCCTCCTGCACCCGGTTTTCGCCGAACACGCGCTGGCCCCCGGCGATCAGCGGCAGAATCGCCTCGGCCGGGCGCGTCTTGGAGACAGCGACGAGCGTGATCTCGCTCGCCGGGCGTCGGGCGATGGAGGCGGCCTGCGCGATGCGTGCGCGGATTTGGGCCAGTGGTGTGATGTTTGGGGCCTCTGGATCAGTCATGGGCCGGTGCTATAGGCACGGGATGCATCGGTGTCATCCTGTCCCGCGGGTCGTGCTGCTGAGCGATGCGCGCAACGATCACCGGCTCGAATCCGCGATTGCGCGCCTGCCGCGCGGCAGTGCGCTGGTGTTCCGGCACTATCATCTGCCCCCCGACGCACGGCGCGCGCGCTTTGCCCAGCTGCGGCGGCTCTGCGCGCGGCGGGGCGTGCTGGTGATCACCGCAGGCGGCGCGCGCGGCTGGCGGGTCGATGGGCATTACGGTGCGCCGCAAGCGCTTGGTCGCGCGCCCGGACTGCGCCTCGCCACCGCGCATTCGCTGGCCGAAATTGGCGCGGCGGTGCGCG
>CAIKKO010000368.1 GCA_903828025.1 uncultured Sphingomonadales bacterium | reverse complement strand
TGGATAGTAGCTGAGCGGGGTGTAATCCGCATTGAGCACCAGCGCCGGGCAATTGGACAAATGGCGATCATGCCCGAGGAAGGCGGCCCCGCCATCGTGGGGGCTTCCGCTATGGGGCCTGGCCGCAGCCGCCCGCTCTATCAGCGCCTTGTGAAGCATGCTCCGGTACGGCCCTTTCGCGTCACTGCGACCCACCCCCCGGACAGGGAGGCAAGGCTCCTGTAAGGAGCGCTTTGGGGGACGCGGATGACCACTTCGTGACGCATACCAGCGAATGAACACGAGCGCGACTCGCGCGTCAAGGGGGAGCCTGCCGCGCTATCCACAGGCTAGGCAGGCAGGGATTCAAGCGGAATTCCAGTTGGTTACAGCAAGGTGACTACTTGGTGTAAGCCTTCACCAGCGCGTAGAGATAGGCCCGGCCGGTCATCAGCGCCTTGACCTCGACATACTCGTTGAGGCCGTGCGCGCCATTGAGGTCCGGGTTGCGCCAGATGCCCGGCACGCCATACGTCGGGATGCCCGCTGCGGCGAGGAAGATCCCGTCGGTCGCGGCGGTCAGCATCGTCGGCACCACCGGCACGCCGGGGAAATACTGGGCGGAGAGCTTTTCCATCGGGCCGACAATGGCCGGATCGAGCGGCGGGGTCTTGGCCAGCGGGCGCAGCGGCGGCACCGGCGTGACGGTGACCCCGGCATCGGCCACGACTTTCTGCAGCAGGGCCTGCACCTCCTCGATCGGATGGCCGGGGAAAATGCGGCAATTGATGTTGGCCCCCGCGCGCTGCGGCAGCGCGTTGTTGGCGTGGCCGCCATCGAGCAGCGTGGCGACGCAGGTGGTGCGCAGCATCGAATGGTAGGTGCGGTCGGTGTTGAGCACCGCCTCAGCGGCCTTGAAGGCGGGAGAGTCTGCCGGGTTGGCGGCAATGGCGACCATCGCCTTGCCCATCGCATCGCTGCGCCCCGCGCCGGTCCTGGCAAAAAACGCGCGGGTCGTGTCCGAAAGCTCGGTCGGGAAGTCGAAATCGCGCAGCTTCACCAGCGCGGCGGCGAGCTGATAAATCGCGTTGTCCGGCACCGGGATCGAGGCATGCCCGCCGGCATTGCGCGTTTCGAGGCGGAAGTTCTGTACGCCCTTCTCGCCGACCTGGATCGACTGGAGGATGAGCTTGCCGCCCTCGGGCAGGCCCTTGCCATCGGTCATGCCGCCGCCGCCTTCATTGAGCGCGAAGGCCGCATCAATCAGATCGCGCTTGTTCTGCGCGAGGTATTGCGCGCCATCGAACGCGGTGGTGGTCTCCTCGCCGCAGGTCAGCGCGAGCTTGAGCGTGCGCCGGGGCTTGAACCCCTCCTGCCGGAAGCGCGCCATGGTATCGACCCAGATCGAGGCCATCGCCTTGTCGTCATAGCTGCCGCGCGCGTGGAAATAGCCGCCTTCCTCGATCAGCGTGAAGGGATCGCGGGTCCAGTCGGCGCGCTTGGCTTCGACCACGTCGATATGCGCCAGCAGCAGGATCGGCTTTTCGGTTTTGGACGTGCCGGGCAGCACCGCGACCAGCCCGCCCTCCTTGGGATGCTCGGGCGTCGCGAACTGGGTCAGCTGGTCATCGGCGAACCCGGCGGCCTTGAGCCGGGCGGCCATGCGCTCTGCCGCCAGCGTGCAACTGCCTTCAGACAGCGTCGTGTCGGTCTCGACCAGCTCCTTGTAGGTGCTGCGGAACGCCGCCTCCCCACCATAAGGATCAGGCGTTGCAGCCAGCGCCGAGGTGGAGAGCAGCGCGGCGCAGATGGGTCCGGCGAGCAGAGTGCGCATGGGGCGTGAA
This sequence comes from uncultured Sphingomonadales bacterium, assembly GCA_903828025.1. Classification (GTDB taxonomy): domain Bacteria; phylum Pseudomonadota; class Alphaproteobacteria; order Sphingomonadales; family Sphingomonadaceae; genus Novosphingobium. The sequence continues at coordinate 1,351 of CAIKKO010000368.1, read as the reverse complement.
GTCCTTTGGCGGGGTGTTTGCAGGGTGGCCAGAACGAGTGCCAGAACGATTGGCCATGCGGCTATTTTGAGCATGATTGCGCGGGCAAGGCCAGTGCCCCGGCCCAGCCGCCCGAAATGGGGGTGCAGACTGTGCAAAACAGGCTGGTTTCGCTTGGGAATTGGCGCTCGGTTGCCTATGCCGGAACGATGGCCAGCACGAACGAAAACATCCCCAACGCCAACGAATATGGCGCCGATTCCATCAAGGTCCTGCGCGGGCTCGATGCGGTGCGCAAGCGCCCCGGCATGTATATCGGCGATACCGACGACGGCTCGGGCCTGCACCACATGGTGTTCGAGGTTTCGGACAACGCGATTGACGAGGCGCTGGCCGGGCACTGCGATCTCGTGCTGATCGAACTCAACCCCGATGGCTCGGTTTCGGTGGAAGACAACGGGCGCGGCATCCCCACCGGCATCCATGCCGAGGACGGCGTGTCCGCCGCCGAAGTGATTATGACCCAGCTGCATGCGGGCGGGAAGTTCGAGAACACCAGCGACGACAACGCCTACAAGGTTTCCGGCGGGCTCCACGGCGTCGGCGTCTCGGTGGTCAATGCGCTGTCCGAATGGCTCGAACTGACGATCTGGCGCGACGGCGAGGAGCACTGGATGCGCTTCGAGCACGGCGATGCGGTCGCCCCGCTGCGCGTCAACGGGCCAGCCCCGGCGGACGGCAAGGGCGGGGTCAAGAAGGGCACCCGCGTCACCTTCTCGGCCAGCCACGACACCTTCAAGAACGTGCTCGAGTTCGATTTCGACAAGCTGGAGCACCGCTACCGCGAGCTGGCCTTCCTCAATTCGGGCGTGCGCATTTTCCTGCGCGACAAGCGCCATGAAGTGGTGGCCGAGCACGATCTCTACTACGTCGGCGGGATCGGCGCGTTCGTGCAGTACCTCGACCGCAACAAAGTGCCCCTGATGCCCGAGCCGATCGCCATTTCCGCCAGCCGCGACGGCGTCGGCATTGATGTCGCGCTCGAATGGAACGACAGCTACTATGAGAACGTCCTCGCCTTCACCAACAACATCCCCCAGCGCGACGGCGGCACGCACCTCGCGGCCTTCCGCGCCGCTTTGACCCGCACGCTGAATGGCTATGCCGACCGGTCGGGGATGCTCAAGAAGGAGAAGGTTTCGCTCACCGGCGATGACATGCGCGAGGGGCTGACCGCGATTGTCTCGGTCAAGCTGCCGGACCCGAAGTTCTCCAGCCAGACCAAGGACAAGCTGGTCAGCTCCGAAGTGCGCCAGCCGCTCGAAAGCCTGATGGCCGACAAGATGAGCGAATGGCTCGAGGAAAACCCCGC
>CAIKKO010000367.1 GCA_903828025.1 uncultured Sphingomonadales bacterium | reverse complement strand
CTCACGCCGGGAACGCCGGTTACGCTGCGTTGGACCAATCCCACCGGCCAGACGTTCGCGATCCGTTACGCGATCGATGCAAACTACATGATCACGGCGGCCCAGTCGGTAACCAACGCGGGCGGCATGCCGGTTTCGGTCAAACCCTTCGCGCTGGTCAACCGCACCGACCGCACCGCGAGCCTCGATACATGGAACGTCCACTCTGGGCCGATCGCCGCATTCGGTGGCGCGGTGACTTTTGCCAACAATTATGGCGATGTGAAAACCGCTGGCACCGTCAGCCCCGAAGGCCAGGCCAACTGGATCGGCTTCACCGACATCTACTGGCTTTCCGCGCTGATCCCCGACTCGTCCGCTTCTGCGCTCCGTCCGCAAGGCGATTTCCGCAGCGTCGCGCCCGATATCTTCCGGGCAGACCTGATCTATCCGGTGGTTACCGTGGCGCCGGGGCAGACCTGGGCCCAGACGGTGCGGCTCTTCGCCGGGGCCAAGGAAAACAACGTACTCGAGGCCTACGAGAAGCAGGGCGCGACCAACCTCTCGCTCTCGATCGACTGGGGCTGGTTCCGCTGGTTCGAGAAGCCGATCTTCTGGCTGCTCGATTCGCTGTTCCGCGGTGTGCACAACTTCGGCCTTGCGATCATTCTGCTGACGCTGATCGTGCGCGGCATGATGTTCCCGGTGGCGCAGCGCCAGTTCGCCTCGATGGCGGCGATGCGCGCGATCCAGCCCAAGCTCAAGGTCATCCAGGAACGCTTCAAGGACGACAAGGCGCAGCAGCAGCAGGAAATCATGGCGCTCTACAAGGCCGAGGGCGTGAACCCGCTGGCCGGCTGCCTGCCGATCTTCCTGCAGATCCCGGTGTTCTTCGCGCTCTACAAAGTGCTCGTGCTGACCATCGAGATGCGCCACCAGCCGTTCGTGCTGTGGATCAAGGACCTTTCGGCACCCGATCCGCTGCATGTGCTCAACTTGTTCGGCCTGCTGCCGTTCACCCCGCCCGCGTTCCTTGCCATCGGCGTGCTGGCGATCCTGCTCGGCGCGACGATGTGGGCGCAGTTCAAGCTGCAGCCCGCCGCGATGGACCCGGCGCAGCAGCAGGTGATGAGCCTGATGCCGTGGATGATGATGTTCGTGATGGCCCCGTTTGCAGCGGGCCTGCTGATCTACTGGATCACCTCGAACGTGCTGACCATCGCGCAGCAGAAGTATCTCTACAGCAAGCACCCGCAGCTCAAGGCGCAGGCGAACAAGGACCAGCTCGATATCGACCGCTCGGTCGCGCGCGATCAGAAATCGGCTGGCACCCCCGGCAAGCCCAAAGCCCGATGACCGCAGACGTGCAGGATGCCGCCGAAGCAGCGGCGCAGGCCGAGCTGGAAGAGCGCGCGCGGGTGCTGTTTGCCGGGCCGATCGAGTTCCTCAAGTCCGCCCCCGCGCTCAAGTTCCTGCCCGATCCGGACGTGCCCGAGATCGCGTTTGCGGGCCGCTCGAACGTGGGCAAGTCCTCGCTGCTCAACGCGCTGACCGGGCGCAAGTCCATCGCGCGCACTTCGGTCACGCCGGGCCGCACGCAGGAGCTCAACTTCTTCGAAGTGGGCGATCCGGTCACGCTGCGGCTGGTCGATATGCCCGGCTACGGCTTCGCCAAGGCGCCCCCCTCGGTCACCGAGAAGTGGCGGCGGCTGGTGCGCGATTTCCTGCGCGGCCGCGTGGTGCTCAAGCGCACTTTGCTGCTGGTCGATGCGCGCCACGGGCTCAAGCCGGTCGACGACGACATGATGCAGATGCTGGACGAGGCCGCCGTCGGCTACCGCGTGGTGCTGACCAAGGCGGACAAGATCAGGGCGAGCGAACTGGCGGCCGTGGTCGCGGCGACCGAAGCGGCGGCGCGCAAGCGCACGGCGGCGTTCCCCAAAGTCCACGTCACCTCGTCCGAACTGAAAATGGGCATCGCCGAACTGCGCGCGGCGGTGCTGGCGGATTCGGAAATCTGAAAGCTCAGGCGGCTCTGCGGGCGCGCAGGGTCCGCAGCGACGTTTCAAGCACCGCCTGCAGCGCGACCGGCCGCTCGATGTAATAGCCTTGCGCATAGTGGAAGCCGGCGAGCGTCACTTCGGTCAGCTGCATTTCGGTCTCGATCCCCTCGAACACGCATTCGAGGCTGAGCGAGCGGGTCAGGTTGAATATCGCGTTCACCAGCCGCCGCCCGTCGGGCTCGTCGAGCCGGACCGCGAAGCTGCGGTCGATCTTGATGATGTCGATCGGCAGCATGTGCAGCGTGCTGAGGCTGGAATAGCCGGTGCCGAAATCATCGAGCGCGATCTTGGCCCCGCAGGCGCGAAGCCGTTCGAGCGCGGCGCGCGCAAGATCGAAATCGCTGACCAGCGAGGTTTCGGTCAGTTCGAACACCAGCCGTCCGGCATCGCTGCCGGTGCTTTCGATCATCCCGATCAGCGCAGCCACGGTCCCCGGATCGGTGACATCGGCCGGTGCAAGATTGAACGACAGCCGCAGCGCCGGGGGCAGCCGCGCGAGATCGGCCAGAACCCGCTCGAACAGCGCGAGCGTGACCGTGCGGGCCATGCCGAGCCGTTCGGCCGTCGCGAACAGCAGTTCGGCCGGGACCGGGCCGACCGCAGGCGAAACCCAGCGGGCCAGAGCCTCCACACCGACCATGATCAGCGTCCGGGTGGTGACGATCGGCTGGTACACCAGATTCAATTCGCGCGCGAAGTCTGCGCTTTGCAGCGCCGCTTCCAGCGCTTGTTCGGAGCGGATGATCCGCTCCAGCTCGGCCGAAAAGCGCACGATGCTGCCGCGCCGGGCCTTCTTGGCGTGATACAGCGCGAAGTCCGCGCGGTCGAACAGGTCGTGCGCGCTTGCGCCAGCCTCGGGCCACGGGGCCAGCCCGCCTGAACACCCCACTGAAACCACGATGTCGCCCAGCGGCACCGGCTCTTGCACCAGGCCGCAGATCCCTTTGCCGATGCCCTCGGCCAGATCGAGCGAGCCTTCGATGATCAGGCCGAACTCGTCACCGCCCAGCCGGGCAATGATCGTATCGGGCCCGCTGGCGCTGCGCAGCCGTTCGCCGATAACCTGCAGCAGCCGGTCCCCCGTGACATGGCCGTGCATGTCGTTGACCGGCTTGAACCGGTCGAGGTCGATCACCCCGATGCAGAACGGCCGGGCATCGTCGGCGCGCGACAGCAGAGCATCGAGCCGGGCGAAAAAGTAGCGCCGATTGGGCAGCAGCGTGAGCGGATCGGAATGGGCCAGCAGCGCGTTTTCCTCGGCCAGCCGCTGCGCCTGCGCGCGCTCGTGTTGCAGCGCGCAGCGCGATTCCTCAAGCGCGGTGAACGATTCAAAGGAATCGCGCAGCACTTTGAGCACGACCACGCCGACCATCAGGATGTTGAGCGCCATGGCCGCGGTGGTGACCGTGCCGCGCGTGAGGCAATAGGTGAGGAACACCCCCAGCACGATGAAGCAGACATTGTGCGCGGCGCGCGGCAGGTAGGTCAGGCAAAAGATGCACCCCATCACCGTGATCGCGACGAACACGGTAACGTGGCCATGCTGCTCCGGGCCGCCATACTGATCGACCGCCAGCGCCCAGGCGACGAACCCGACCGACAGCATGGTCGCCATGATCTCGGTCCGCCGCAGCATGCGCGCGGCGAAAACGTCGCTGACCGGCGTCTCTGCCAGCGGCCGCAGCCATTGCACCAGCCGGACGAGACACAGCGCGATGAGGGCAGCGGGGAGCCAGACCGCCAGCCAGCGCGGGGCGACCGCGCTGTGGGTATAGGCGAGCGTGGCCGCGTTCATCGTGAGGATGAGATACATCGGCGGCAACTGGCGCCGCAGCCGGAGAAACTGCTCGACCGTAAAGCTGCTGCGACCGGCATCCGCACTGCGGATTCCAGGGTCTCCCATCAGCGAAGGAGCGGGTGCGGATTCGCGCGGCAGCATGATTCACCCTGACACGCGCGCCCTTGCGAATGTGTTGCCGGCATCATCCGAATGATCCCCCCGTCGCTCCGGATGAAGCGCTAACCGGCCACGCGGCTTCCACTGATGGCCTCGACAGGGGCGGCGCGAAGGCCTAACCGGGCGGCGCAGGGGACATGACCAAGGCGGGCAGGCGGAGTTCCTCATGAAGCTCATCATCGGCAACCGATCTTATTCGAGCTGGTCGCTGCGCGGCTGGCTCGCGGCCAAGCAATCGGGCCTCGCGTTCGAAACCGAAGTCGTGCCGCTCTATGGCAAGGACTGGGACACGGCGAAGCTGCAGCGCGACGATCTTGCGCCCGCGCACGGCAAAGTGCCAGTGCTGTGGGACGGCGAGGCGGTGGTGTGGGACAGCCTCGCGATTCTCGAACACCTTGCCGACAAAGTCGGGCGCGACCGCTTCTGGCCCAAAGCCGAACCGGCCCGCGCGATGGCGCGCGCGATGGTTGCGGAAATGCATTCCGGCTATGGCGCGCTGCGCAGCGCAATGCCGATGAACCTGCGGATTACGCCGTTCGCCAAGCCGGTGAGCGATGCGGTGCGCGGCGATGTGGTGCGCCTGCTCACGCTCTGGGCCGAAGCGCGCGCCCGCTTTGGTGAGGGCGGGCCGTTCCTGTTCGGCAGCTTCGGCGCGGCGGACATTTTCTACGCGCCGGTCGTCCTGCGCCTGCGCACGTATGGTGTGCCGGTGCCGGGCTTTGCCGCCGCTTATGGGGACGCGGTGTGGGAGCACGAATGGCTGCAGAGCTGGATCACCGCCGCCGCGCAGGAGCCGTGGTCGATCCCGGCGTTCGATGCGGCGGCGCAGGGCTGAAAGCAGGAATGACGGCGCGAACGCTTTCTTCTGCGGCGCGGCTGGTTTAACGCCGACGCATGGCCATTTCCAACGATGTTGTAGCGCGCGCGTCCCGTCTGATCGAAGCGCCGAGCGTGACCCCGGCGACCGGCGCGGTGTTCGATGTGTTCGAAGCGATGCTGGCGCCACTGGGCTTTCAGGTACACCGGTTTCTGGCCGGGAGCCCGCCCGAGGGCCCTGTCGAAAATCTCTTCGCGATCCGGCAGGGCCCGCCGGGCTCGCGCCACTTCGCCTTTGCCGGGCACCTTGATGTGGTGCCGCCGGGTGAGGGCTGGAGCAGCGGGCCGTTCACCGCCGAGCAGAAGGGCGAACTGCTTTACGGGCGCGGCGCGGTGGACATGAAAGGCGCGATTGCGGCGATGGTCTGTGCGGTGGAGGCCCTTCCCGCCAAGGCCGGCACGATCAGCTTCATCATCACCGGCGACGAGGAAGGCCCGGCGAAATACGGCACCGTGCCGCTGATCGAGCATATCCGCGAAGTGGGCGCGGTGCCCGATTTCTGCTTGGTGGGTGAGCCAACCTCGGTCCACCGGCTGGGTGATATGGTCAAGATCGGGCGGCGCGGCTCGGTCAATGTGTGGCTGACGGCGAAGGGCGCGCAGGGCCATGTCGCCTATCCGCATCTGGCGGACAATCCGATTCCCCGCCTCATCGCGCTGCTCGCCGAACTGGATGCCATTGTGCTGGACGAGGGCAGCGCGTGGTTCCAGCCCTCGAACCTTGAAGTCACCGATCTGGCGGTGGGCAACCCCGCGACCAACGTGATCCCCGCCGAAGCGCGCGCGCGGCTTTCGATCCGCTACAACGATCACCACACCGGGCAGGCCTTGGTGGACAGGGTGACCGAGATCGCCGCGAAGCACCGCACCGAAGTGCGCGCGACGTTGCACGGCGAGGCGTTCATCACGCTGCCCGGGCCGCAATCGGCGCTGGTTGCGGCGGCGGTGGAGGCGGAAACCGGGCTGGTGCCCGAGCTTTCCACCACCGGCGGCACGTCCGACGCCCGCTTCCTGCGCGCGCTGTGCCCGGTGATCGAGTTCGGCCTCACCAACGCGACGATGCACAAGACCGACGAGGCGGTGGCGGTGGAGGACCTGCACGTGCTGACGCGGATTTACCGGCGGATGGCCGAAGCGGCGCTGGCCGGGTAGGGAACGAAATTGGCCGATGGACGATGCAGAAATAGCCGATAAGCTGCGGATTTTGGAAACCACCGCCGATCACGCCTTGCGGCATTCCCTTGCGATGAGTCTTTCTGACACTCGTGACCCCAGGGTTTTTCCCGTGCTGGTGAAGCTCATCAAGCAGCCCGAGCTCAAGGACCGACGTGGTACACTGATTTATTGTCTAGAGAGCTACGATTGCTCGAGCATTCGCGAATATCTTATAGAATTGACCGAGACGGGCAATTTTGAAGTAGCAATGCAAGCGGACATCATCCTTGAAGAGCAAGGCTTGCGATAGAGTAGGTATCTGCATACTCCCTCCCCGTTCCGGAGAGAAACTACCGTACCTTCCGCAGCACGATGTAAACCGCCCCGTCCCCGCCATGGCGCGGCGTGGCGGCGCGGACGGCGGCGATGCGGCCGGCGTGGGGGCTGGCGGCAAGCCAATCGAGCAGCTTGGCGCGGATTGCGCCGCGCCGTTCGCCCCTCTCATTGAAATTGGGGTGATCGTGTTCATCGTGCGGGCGGTGCTTGCCCGCGATCAGCAGGATCACGCGCGCGCCCATCGCCAAGGCCTGCGCGATGCCGCCGTTGAGCCGGTCGTGCGCCTGGCCCAATGTCATGCCGTGGAGGTCGATGGTCACGTCCGGATCAATCGTGCCGCGCGTCAGCTTGCGGTCCCAGGTCGAATCGAGGCCGTTGGTGGTGAGCGGGCGCGTGGGGGCCGAGACGGGCGGCGGCACCGGGCGCGGCGGGGGGACGCGGCCCTTGATGCGCTTGGGCAGCGGCAGGGGCAGACTTGGCTCAGGCACGGTAGCGGGTGCAGGTGCGGGCACGGCGACAGGCTTGGGGTGCAGCGGCGTGACCGTCGCAGCCACCCGGCGCCACAGCGCGGCCTCTTCCGGGCTCAGCCCGCGCGGAGGTGCCCTCACCTCATTGCCCGTTCAGGCGCGCGAGTGTGCCCTTGGGCAGCAGGATCAGCGCTTGTCCGTGCGCGCTCATCCCGCCCGCAATCGTGCGCGCGTCCGCACCGGTGCCCCAGAAGCTGTCAAAACGGTTCGCGCCCTTGATCGCGCCGCCGGTATCCTGCGCCACCCACAGCCCGCTGACCTCGGACGAATCGTCTGATTGCAGCCACACCGGCGCGCCCAGCGGCACGAACGCGGGATCGACCGCGAGCGAGGTGCGCGGCGCAATCGGCACGCCCAGCGCGCCCACGGTGCCGGTGCTGGTGGCTTCGCGGAAGAACACATAGCTGCGGTTCTGCTGCATCAGCGCGCGGCCCTCGTCAGGATGATCGTGCAGATAGCGCAGGATGCCTTGCATCGAGCCGGGATATTGCCCCGGCCCGCTGCCGATCAGGCCGCGCGCGCGCAGCAGGCTGCCGATGCCGGTGTAGGGATAGCCGTTCTGCCCGGCATAGCCGAGCCGCATGATCGTGCCATCGGGCGCGCGCAGGCGGCCCGAACCCTGCACTTGCAGGAAGAACAGTTCGGCCCGGTCCGCCACCCACGCGATCTCCAGCCCCCGGCCCGCGAGCGCACCGTTTTCGATGGCGGCGCGGTCGGGATAAGCGACGAACCGCCCGCTGGCATCATAGCGGCCGAGCGGCTGGCCTCCCCCCGGCTGCGGCGGCGCATCGCCGGGGCGCGCGCGCACGAGATCGGGCGGCAGCACATAGACCGGCACGTCGAAGCCCGGCTGGCGCGTGCGCACGCCGGCAATCTCGGGCTCGTAATAGCCGGTCACGAAAGCTTCGCCGCGCGCGACGGTGGCGGTTTCGAAGTACGTGCTGAAGAAGGTTGCCGCGTCTTCGGGCGGCCAGCCGGCGGCTGCGGCGCAGGCCGGGGCCCAGTCATCCGGGCGGGTCAACCCGCTTGTGTCGGAGCGGCGGGACAGGCGCGGACAGCTCGCGGTGAACGCGGCGAGCGCGGTGCGGGTGTTGGCATCGCGGTAGCCAAGCCCCGCGGCCACGGGACCACGGTGGGTGCCGACCAGCGCGGCATTGCTGCCGGTGAGCGGAACAGGCGGTTGCGGGACGCCTCTGGGAATGACACTGATGCAGCCCGACAGCAGCATCAGGGCCATCACGGCGATCAGACCGGACCATGCGCCCGGGCCAGCGGCGCGCGCAAGGCGCACGGGATCAGCCGCCCGTGCCGCCATGCCGCTCAGCCCTCGTCGGTTTCGTCGACCACCCAGTCCGGATCGCGCGAGGTGAGATCGCGGACGAACGTCCAGACATCGCGCGTCTCGATCGCGTCATCGAGCGAACCGGCAATCACATTGCCGTCGGCATCGCGCGTTACCGAGGCGACATCGGCGACAAAGCTGACGGTGACGCGCGCCATCGGGGCGGCATAGCTGGCATCGACGATGCGCGCTTCCTCGATGCGGATCAGCCGCGCGGTGACGGTTTCGCCAGCGGCCACGCGCGCGTCGATCGCATCGGCGAATCCGGCGGAGACATCGCCGTCACACAACTGGGCCAGATCTTCCTTGTCGCCGCGCCAGAAGGCTTCGAGCACCATGGCATAAGCGCCGCGCGCGCCCGAGACGAACTGGCTGACATCAAAGCGCCGGTCGGCCGCGACAATCGCGCGGATGCCTGCTTCGGCGCGCGAATCGAGCGGGTTGCCCACCGCCAGCGGCAGAGCGCGGGGCGCGCCTGCGGCCTTTTCCGGCAGCTTGGACGCGATGGCGCGCGGTGCGCTTGCGGGATCGGGCTGCTCGACCCGGCGGCGCAGCGGTTCCTCGTTCTGCTCAGGGCGGCGGCCGAGAACGGCATAGAGTCGCAGGCCAAGGAATGCTGCGATCATCGCGAGAATCACAATTTCAACAATCACACGCACTCATCCTGCATTGGCGATGCGCCGGTTCGGCTTGGGGCCGGGCACTGGCGCATCGGATTCATCCATCGTGCCTTATGTGGTTACGAAATACAAATGAACAACGCGTGGATGGGGCACGGTTCGTCTTGCGGAGGGGCTTTTTTGCCTGCCTCTAGGGGCAGGTCCGGCGTCAACGCGGCGGCCATGCCGCCATGCAAGCGCGATTGCCCCGCCCCGGCGCAGGTGCTAGGCGCGCCATCCATCCCCCATTCATTCGCACGAAAGCACGATCATGGCCGAAGAAGGCGATATCATCAGCTCGCTCAACCTCGATGCGCCGGAAGGTTCGGCGCCCATCGCCAACGGCGAGGACACCAGCCCCGCGATCGGCCTGATCTCGCAATACATCAAGGACCTGTCGGTCGAAAATCCCAACGCGCCCGAGAGCTACCAGTGGGCCGATGCGGCCGAAATCTCGGTCGATTTCAACATTGGCGCGCGCCCGCTCGGCACCGACGTGCATGAGATCGAGCTCAAGATCAACGTCAGCTCGAAAGCCCCGCAGGGCTCGATCTTCGTGGTCGAGCTGTCGTATGGTGCGCTGATCGGCATGCGCAACGTGACCGACGAACAGGCGCACCCGTTCCTGTTTGCCGAAGGCCCGCGGCTGGTGTTCCCGTTCGCGCGCCGGATCGTGGCCGATGCCGTGCGCGATGCCGGCTTTCCGCCGCTGATTCTCGAGCCGATTGATTTCAACGGCCTCTATCTGCAGCAGCTGCAGGCGCAGCAGGACGCGGAACTGGCGGCTGGCACGGCCGGTCAGGCCTGAACCGAGCGGTTTCATGGCCCTGCGGTTGTGAGATTCGCGCCATGAAGCAGAACCCATGAACCTCCTGAAAGCCACGGGCACGATCGGTGGGCTGACTCTGGCCAGCCGCGTGCTCGGGCTGGTGCGCGACAGCCTGTTCGCGCGCTATGTCGGCGCGGGGTTCGCCTCGGACGCGTTTCTGGTCGCGTTCCGCCTGCCCAACATGTTTCGCGCGCTGTTTGCCGAAGGCGCATTTGCCTCCGCGTTCATTCCGATGTTCAACCGCAAGGTGGGCGATCCGGAAGGGCGCGGCCTGCCCGACGGGCTCGATTTCGCCGAACGCGCGCTGGCGGTGCTGCTGCCGGTGCTGATCGTGATGACGGCGGCGCTCGAAGTGTTTGCCTGGCCGGTGACGCTGCTGCTTTCGGGCCAGTTCAACGGCGTCAGCCCTACGCAATTTGCCTTCGCCGTCGCGCTTTCGCGCATGACGATCCCTTATCTCATGCTGATCAGCCTGGTCTCGCTGTGCGGCGGCATCCTCAATTCGCTGCACAAGTTCTGGGTCAACGCCGCCGCCCCCATCCTGCTCAACCTGACGCTGATTGCCGCGCTGTTGCTGTTCCATTCGGGCGATCCGCTGGTGACCGCGCGCAATCAGGCGATCGCGGTGTCCGTCTCGGGCGCGTTGCAACTGGCGTGGCTGGTCTGGGCGTGCCGGCAGGCCGGGATCAGCCTGCGGCTGCGGCTGCCGCGCCTCGATGCGGATGTGAAGCGGCTGATGACGCTGATCTGGCCAGCGGCAGCCGGGGCCGGAGCGGTGCAGATCAACCTCGTCGTCTCCACCGCGCTCGCCGCCTCGCTGCTCGCGCATGGTTCGGTGACCTATATCTACATGGCCGACCGGCTGAACCAGCTGCCGCTCGGCCTCATCGGCATCGGGCTCGGCACCGTGCTGCTCCCCACGATCTCGCGCCAGCTTGGCGGCGGAGACGAGGCGGGCGCGATGGAAACGCAGAACCGCGGGCTCGAACTCGCGCTGCTGCTCACGCTGCCCGCCACTGTCGCGCTGGTGCTGTGCGGCGAGCCGATTGCCGCCGCGCTGTTCGGCTATGGCCGCTTCACTCCCGCAGACAGCCATGCCACTGCGCAGGCGCTGGCCGCGTTCTCGATCGGGCTGCCGAGCTACATTCTGGTGAAAGTGCTGACGCCGGGATACTATGCGCGGCAGGATACGGTAACCCCGGTGCGCTATGCCACGATCTCGATGGCGGTGAACCTCGGGCTCAATCTGCTGTTGATCCTGCCGCTGAAATACGTCGGCCCGCCGCTGGCAACCGCGATTGCCTCGACCGTCAACGTGCTGATGCTCTACCGCACACTGGTCGCGCGCGGCCATTTCATGGTGGACGCACGGCTGCGGCGGCGCGCGCCCCGGCTCTTGCTGGCGGCGCTGGCGATGGGCGCGGCGCTCTGGGCCGGGCAAGGCCTGCTGATGCCCTATGTCCACGGCACCTGGTTCGTGCGCTTTCTCACGCTCACCGTGCTGGTTTCGGCGGGCGGGCTCGTCTATGGGCTCAGCGCCATCCTGCTCGGCGCGTTCTCGCGGGATGACCTGCAATTCCTCCTGCGGCGCAGGCGCAAGACTACAGAGTAGCGAGTTCCTTCATGCGTATCGTCTCCGGCATCCAGCCCACCGGCAACCTCCACCTCGGCAACTATCTGGGCGCGATCCGGAACTGGGTGGCGATGCAGGACGAATGGACTGCCAAGGGGCACGATTGCCTCTACTTCCTCGCCGATCTCCACGCGATCTCGATGCCGCACGATCCGGCAGCGCTCACCGCGGGCACGCGCGAGATGGTCGCGGCGCTGGTCGCCTGCGGGATTGATCCCGACCGCTCGATCCTGTTCAACCAGACGCAAGTGCCCGCGCATGCGGAGCTGCAATGGCTGCTGACCGGCACCGCGCGGATGGGCTGGCTCAATCGCATGACGCAGTGGAAGGACAAGGCGGGCAAGAACCGCGAGGGCGCGAGTGTCGCGCTGTTCACCTATCCCGTGCTGCAGGCGGCGGACGTGTTGCTCTATCAGGCGACCCACGTGCCGGTGGGCGAGGACCAGAAGCAGCACCTCGAACTGG
>CAIKKO010000366.1 GCA_903828025.1 uncultured Sphingomonadales bacterium | reverse complement strand
GGTTTCGGCGCGGAGCATGAAGTAGCCGCTCATCGGATCGGAAAGCTGCACCCCGGTAACTTTGCGCGCGATGCGGTTGGCGAGGCCCGATGCCTTGACCCGGTCGGGCCGCCCCCAGGCTTCGGTGCTCGCGCCTTCGGCAAAGCGCGAGGCATAGGCGACATCGTATTCGCCGCTGATAATGGCCTCGTACATGCCGGGCAGCAGCGCGGGATCGTGCTGGTGATCGGCGTCCATCACCGCGACCACCGGGGCGGCGGTGGCGCACATGCCCTCGATTGCGGCGGAGGCGAGCCCGCGCCGCCCGATGCGTTCGAGCACGCGCACGCGCGGATCATCGCGGCCGATGCGGCGCGCTTCCTCGGCGGTGCCGTCGGGGCTGTTGTCGTCGACGAAGATCGCTTCCCAGGCGATGCCCTGGAGCGCGGCATCAAGCCGCTCGACCATGAGGGCGATGTTCTTGCGTTCGTTGAACGTGGGCAGGATGACAGCGAGTTGAAGCATGACCGGCGCGCTTACAGCCTTGCGAGCACCGCGTCACCAATTTCTGTCGTGCCTGCGCTTCCGCCCAAGTCCCGGCCCAGCACACCGTCCGCCAGCGTGCGCGCGACGGCGGCCTCGATGGTGTCCGCCGCATCGGCGAGGCCGAGCGAGTGGCGCAGCAGCATTGCGGCGGAGAGGATCGTGGCGATGGGGTTGGCGAGGCCCTTGCCCGCAATGTCCGGGGCCGAACCGTGGATCGGCTCGTACAGCCCGAAGGTGCCGTGCGCGGTCTGCCGCGCGCCGAGCGAGGCCGAGGCGAGCAGGCCAATCGAGCCGACGCACATGCTCGCCTGATCGGAGAGAATATCGCCGAACAGATTGCCGGTGACGACGACGTCGAACTGGCCGGGGCTCCGCACCAGCTGCATCGCTGCGTTGTCCACGTACATGTGTTCGAGCGCAACGTCGGGGTATTCCGCGCTGACTTCGATCACCACATCGCGCCACAATTGCGAGGTTTCGAGCACATTGGCCTTGTCGACCGAGCACAGGCGCCCGTTTCGGCCCTGTGCGGCGCGGAACGCGATATGCGCGATGCGGCGTACTTCGCTCTCGCTGTACGACATCACGTCATAGCCCTCGCGCTCGCCCGAGGCGGTGGTGCGGAAGCCTTTCTCGCCGAAATAGACATCGCCGTTGAGCTCGCGCACGATCAGCAGGTCGATCGCGGAGGCGACTTCCGGGCGCAGCGCCGAGTGCTGCTCCATCCCGGCGAAGACTTTGGCCGGGCGCAGATTGGCGAACAAGGTCAGGGCCTTGCGCAGGCCGAGGATCGCCTGCTCGGGGCGGAGGTGGCGTTCCAGCGCATCGCAAGTGGGATCGCCGACTGCGCCGAACAGAATGCCGTCCGAGGCTTCGGCAATCGCGAGGGTTTCGGGGGGCAGCGGGTGGCCGGTGGCGTGATAGGCCGCGCCGCCGACAAGGGCTTCGGTGCGCTCGATCGGGAGCGCCAGCGCGTCGAGCACACGCAGCGCTTCGCGGGTGACTTCAGGGCCGATGCCGTCGCCCGGCAAGACTGCAATTTTCATGGAATTGTCCTCGGAAACTTCAGTTTTGGGTGCCGCCGATCCGCTTCAGCCGATCGAGCAGGATCGCGCGTGCAGCCATACCATTGCGGCGCTGATCGGCAAGCAGCCGGTTGCCGATAGCCCAACCTTGCCGCTCTAGCCGCGCAATCAACCGTTCCCAAGGCTCGTCCGGTGGCGCGGCAGGCGCGTTGCCAAGGCCAAGCTCGCGCAGCAGCAGCACTTCAAAGGCTGCCAGCGCGCGCGCCCATCCCCGGGCCGAGGGGGCATGGCAGATCGCTTCAAGCAGCGCTTCCAGCGCGCTGTGCAACGCAGGGAAGGATTGGCCTTCGGGCAGGGCTAATGCGGTGAGTGTGGTTGACCAGCCGATCCCGGCGCTGGCGAGCGGCTCGCCTAGCCACGGGCCCCGGCTGGTGACGAGTTCGAGGCGGATGGTTGCCAGCTGGCTGTCGCTACGCGCACGCAGTTCAGCCTCGACGAGGTTGCCGGGAATGAGCACCGGTCGCAGTGTCCGGCCCCGCGCGCCGGCGACGTAGCCGGCCAGCAAGCCGTGGTCGGCCGTCAGCATCCGCACCACTGCGCCATGTTCACCGTGCGCGCGCGCGGCGCAGAGAATGGCGGGGGCGCGGATCAACATGGCGGCCCATTTGTGGGGTCTATCGCAGCTCGCCGCAAGCGGCGTGAATCCCCCTTTGGAATCCCCCGTTGGAACTGAGTACGATCTGCGCTAGCATGCACCCATGAAGCAGCTTTTCCAGCATGCCGCAGTTACCGACGGGGTGACCGTCCGCGTCGCCGTGAACTTTCTGCCCGAACAGTCGCGTGTCGAGGCCAGCAAGTG
>CAIKKO010000365.1 GCA_903828025.1 uncultured Sphingomonadales bacterium | reverse complement strand
GCGACCATCAGCGGGATAAGGTGATCCTCGCGGGGGTGGGCAATGCGGGCAGCAGGGGCCTGCTCCCAGCGCTGGAGAGCAGCGGCACGGGCCTCTGGCGGCAGATCGAGCAGGCTGTGGCGCAGCCAGCCATCGAACTGGCGCGAAGGCTCGGCAGCGCGCGCATCGAACATCCGCAAGTTGTGGTAGGACAGCCCCGAGCCAAGGATCACCACACCCTCATCCCGCAGCGGAGCGAGCGCCCGGCCCAGCGCGAGGTGCGCCGCCGGATCGTAGCCCGCCTGCATCGACAGGCTGACCACCGGCACATCGGCTTCGGGATAGATCGGCTGCATCATCGAGAACGTGCCGTGATCGAGCCCGCGCGCGGGATCATCGCCCACCGCGATGCCCGCTGCCGCCGCCAGTTCGCGCACGCGCCCCGCCAGCGCCGGGTCACCCGGAGCGGGATAGCGGATGTGATAGGTGTGCTCGGGAAAGCCGTAGTAATCGAACACCATGCCCGGGCGCGCGGCGCTCGATACGGTGAAGCCGGGCTCCTCCCAGTGGCCGGAAACCGCGAGCACCGCGCGGGGGCGTTCGGGGAGCTGCGCGGGCAGGGCTTTCAACGAGGCTTCGAGCCAGGCGAAGCCATCGCGGAACGGACCGTCGAGCCACGGCCAAGGGCCGCCGCCGTGCGAAAGGAAGAAAACGGGCTGTTTCATGGCGGCCTGTCTACGCCGCTGGCAGGCGCGAAAACAGTCACAAGATGTGCAGCGAAACGTTCGAAAAGCTCGAACGATCAGAGCTTGGCGAGAATGGCGGCCGCGCTCTGCGCAATGCGTCCCTGTTCGTCTTCGGCAAACTTGTCGTAGGTCCGCACCATCTGCGCCATGCGGGGATTGCCGCCAATCTTGCCGCGATGGCGCGCGATGAAATCCCAGTACAGCGCGTTGAAGGGGCAGGCCTGCGGCCCGGTGCGTTGCTTCACATCGAAACGGCACGTGGCGCAGTAGTTCGACATGCGATTGATATAGGCACCGCTCGCGGCATAGGGCTTCGAGGCCAGCAGCCCGCCATCCGCGAACTGGCTCATGCCCACAGTGTTGGGCAGCTCGACCCATTCATAGGCGTCGGCGTAAACGCTGAGATACCATTCGTGAAGCGCGTGCGGATCGACCCCGGCGAGCAGTGCGAACGTGCCTGTCACCATCAGGCGCTGGATATGGTGCGCATAGGCGTGCTGGCGGGTTTGAGTGATGGACGCACGAACACATGCCATCTCTGTCTCGCCGGTCCAGTAGAATTCGGGCAGCGGACGGGTGTGTTCCAGAACGTTGCTGCGCGCATACCCGGGCATTTTCAGCCAGTAGATGCCGCGCACATATTCGCGCCAGCCGATGATCTGGCGGATGAAGCCCTCGGCGGCATTGATCGGCACGTGACCCGCGCGGAACGCCCGCTCGACCTCGCGGCAGACCGCAAGCGGGTCGAGCAGCCCGCAGTTGAGATACTGCGCGATCACCGCATGATAGAGAAACGGCTCACCGATGAGCATTGCGTCCTGATAGTCGCCGAAGCGGGGCAGCGCGCGCGCGACGAAGGCGGCAAAGGCGGCTTCGGCATCGCGGCGGGTTACCGCAAAGCCAAACGGCTCGAGATCGCCGAAATGATCCGCACACCGCTGCGCCACCAGCGCGAGCACGTCCTGCGTCACGCTATCCGGCGCAAAAACCGGTGGGCGCGGCATGAACAGATCGGGTGCGGCGCTCTTGCGGTTCTCGGCATCGAAGTTCCATTGGCCGCCGGTGGGCTGGTCGCCGTCCATGAGCAGCCCGGTGCGGCGGCGCATGTCGCGGTAGAAATACTCCATCCGCAGTTGCTTGCGGCCGTCCGCCCAGGCGCGGAACACCGGCAGCGGGCAGATGAAACGCGTGTCGGGCAGGATCTCGACCGGAAGCCCCATCGCGTCCTGCCAGCCCGCCAGCATCTGCGCTACGCGCCACTCCCCCGCTTCGGTGACGACGATCCGCTCCGGCTGATGTGCTGCCACCGCGCGCGCCACCTCTCCGGTGAAGTTGCCGCTGTTGCCGGGCGCATCGAGCGGCACGTAGTCTACCGTCCAACCCGCGGCGCGCAGCTCCTCGGCGAAGTGGCGCATGGCGCTGAACAGGAACGCAATCTTCTTCTTGTGATGGCGCACATAGGTCGTCTCGTCGGCAAGCTCGGCGATCAACACCCGATCCCGCGCCTTGTCCGCCGCCTGCAACGAGGAAAGCGCAGGGCTGAGCTGATCGCCGAGGATCACGACCAGCTGCCGCTGCGCGGCACCGGGACTTTGCGCGCCTGTTGTGGATGGGGCAAGGGCAGAAGACATGGGCTGGGTCGCTTGTCTGACGGGAGCGCTGGCATGCGGGTTTCACGGCCTTGCCCCCGGTGAAGCCAGTGGCACAGATGGTCTTGCGGGCAGGAACAGCTCAAGGTGGCCAAATCGTAATGTTCCGCTCACGGGGCGGACCTCGATGCGGTTCTATCACGGTGTTCGACGATGGGCGTCTGTCACGGGAGTCGTGACGTGACGGTCCCCTGTTCCGATTGCCTGCCCGGCGCTCATCGTCACCCAGCCGGCTGCTGCAAAGACACCTTGCCCGACCGGCCCAGTGCCCTATTTGCATCCGGCGCATCATCGAGGAATTCCGTGTCACGTCCGATCTTCTTTGATCCCACCGGCCGCCGCCGCCGCCTGACCCGGCGCGGTGCTTTTGCTGCGCTCATCGCGCTGGTGCTGTTGGCCCTGGTCTTCGCCACCACGGTCGTGGCGATACCGCCCGCGCCGCCGCTTCCGCTCGGGTTCGAACGACAGGCACCCTTTCCGCTCAAGACCCAGGTCAGCCGCCTTTCCCAAAAGCTGGGTCAACTGCTGGGCCGCCGCGCCGCGCCGGTCGCGCACGGACAGTCGCAAACCCTCAATGTCGGCTTCTATACCTCCTGGACCGATGGCAGCGCCGAAACGCTGGCCCGCCATCTCGGCCAGCTCGACTGGGTCGCGCCGACGCTGTTTTCGCTGAACGCGGGCGGCCAGCTGGCGGTGACCGACGATGCTCCCATGCGCCGCGTGCTCGCGGCCGGGCTGCACCGCGTACTGGTCGTGCCGGTGTTGCAGAATGCCGCGAACGGCAAGTGGGACGGCACGGGTGCTACGGCGGTCATGGCCAACCCGGCGCGCCGGGCCGCGCTGGTCGGGCAGATCGACGCCGCGCTCGACAAATCGGGCGACGGCGGAGTGATGGTCGATTTTGAAAGCCTGCCGCCGGCGGGCATCACGGCCTTGCGCAGCTTTATCGCCGATCTCCACGCCCGGCTCGCCCCCAAGCACCGCGTGGTTTCGGTGACCATGCCGATCGACGATGCGGACTGGTCTGCCAAGCGCTTTGCCGCAGTCGCTGACAAAGTCGTGCTCATGGCCTATGACGAGCACTGGCAGGGCGGCGAACCGGGCCCCATCGCCTCGAACGGCTGGTTTGCCTCGCACCTTGGCGAGCAACTCAAGGGCGTTTCGGCCGACAAGGTGATCGTCGCGCTCGGCAACTATGGCTACGACTGGCATGTCGGGCCCAATGGTCAAAAAATGGCCGACGCGCAGACCGTGGAAGAAGCCTGGCTTTCCGCGCACGACAGCGGCACCGTGCCGACCTGGGACAAGGCCAGCGGCAACACCGGCTTTGGCTACACCGACGATGCCGACCAGAACGCCGCCACGCCGCCTGATCGCCATCAGGTCTGGCTGCTTGATGCTGCAGCGAGCTGGAACCAGATGCAGATGCTCTCGCAGCTCGGCGTCGGCTCGATCGCGTTGTGGCGGCTTGGTGCGGAAGATCCGGGCTTTTGGGACGTGCTCAAGGCGTGGCGCGGCGGCCATGGCAGCCGGCCTGATGTTTCGGGTATCCACCAGGTGACCAACGTCGATGTCGAGGGCAACGGTGAAATCCTGCGCATTGATTCAACCCCGCGCGATGGGACGCGCAGCGTGCACTTCGTGCAGAATCCGGGCGGCCGCCAGCCGCTGATCGACAGCGAAAGCTATGATCTGCTGCCGACGCCTTATGTCGTGCGCCGCACGGGTGACCGTCCCAAGCTGGTGGCCCTGACGTTCGACGATGGCCCCGACCCCAAGTACACGCCGCAGATCCTCTCGATCCTTGAGCAATACCATGTGCCCGCCACGTTCTTCGTGATCGGCGAGAACGGGGTGGCCGGGCGCAGCTTGCTGCAGCGCATGGTCGCCGATGGCGACGAGATCGGCAATCACAGCTACACCCACCCCAACATGGCCGAGGATTCCGCGACCGGGATCACACTCGAACTCAATGCCACGCAGCGCCTGATCGAGGCCTATACCGGGCGCTCCACCCGGCTGTTCCGCGCGCCCTATTTCGGGGACGCCGAACCGACGACGGCGGACGAACTGGTCCCGGCGCTGATCGCCCAGCAGCAGGGCTATACAGTGGTCGGGCTCCATGCCGATCCGGGCGACTGGATGAAGCGCAGCGCCGACGATATCGCAAACCGTGCCGTCGATGCCATCGAACACGCCACGCCGGACCGCCCGGCCAACGTGATGCTGCTCCACGATGGCGGCGGTGATCGCTCGCAGACCGTGTTGGCGCTGCCGAAGATCATCGAGCGGCTTGAGGCTGACGGATACCGCCTGGTGCCGGCCTCCACGCTCGCCGGGCTCAAGCGCGATGACGTGATGCCGCAGGTCAAGGGCTGGGATCTTGCGGCGGTGCGGATCGACGTGTGGACCTTCTCGCTGCTCGCGCTGCTGCTGGCCGGGCTGAACTGGAGCTTCTTCTTTGCCATCGCGCTGGGGGTGATCCGCGCTGTGGGGCTTACCGGCCTTGCGCTCGTGCCCGATCGGCGCGCGGTGCCGCCGCTCGAATCCGTGCTGGAGTCCGGTGGCTACCATCCGCTGGTGACGGTGATCATCCCTGCCTACAACGAGGAACGCGTGATCGAGAGTTCGATCCACCGCATCCTCGCCAGCGATTACGGCACGATGGAAGTGATCGTCGCCGACGACGGTTCGAAGGACCGGACCAGCGAGCTGGTCGCAGCCGCTTTTGGCGACAATCCGCGCGTGAAGCTGATGACGATGAGCAACGGCGGCAAGGCCTCGGCGCTCAATCGCGCGCTGGCGGTGGCAACGGGCGAGATCATTGTCGCGCTCGATGCCGATACCCAGTTCGAGCCGCAGACCATCGCACGGCTGGTGCGCTGGTTCGAAAACGAGAAGGTCGGTGCGGTCGCGGGCAATGCCAAAGTGGGCAACCGGGTCAATCTCGTCACGCGCTGGCAGGCGGTGGAATATGTCACCGCGCAAAACATCGAGCGCCGTGCGCTCACGCGGTTTGCCGCGATCATGGTGGTGCCCGGCGCGGTCGGGGCCTGGCGGCGCAGCGCGCTGGCCGATGTCGGCGGCTATCCGGAAGATACGCTGGCCGAGGATCAGGATCTGACGATCGCCATCCAGCGGCGCGGCTGGAAGGTGTGCTACGACGAACAGGCCGTGGCCTGGACCGAAGCGCCCGAAACGCTCGGCGCGCTCAGCAAACAGCGCTTTCGCTGGGCCTTCGGAACGCTGCAGTGCCTGTGGAAGCACCGCGCCGTCATGTGGCAGCGCGATCCGGCCGGACTTGCCTTCGTCGGCATGCCGCAGGCCTGGCTGTTCCAGATCCTGTTCGCGCTGATCTCGCCGCTGATCGACCTCGCGCTGGCGGTTTCGATCTTCGGCACCGTGGTGCGCGTGATGCAGCACGGCTGGGCGCAGACCCAGACCGACGTGCTGCGCATGGGGCTTTACTGGGCCGGGTTCACGGCTGTTGATCTGATCTGCGGCTGGGTCGCCTACCGGGTTGATGTGCGGGAGAGGCGCCTGCCCGCCTTGCTGCTGCTGAGCCAGCGGTTCGTCTACCGCCAGCTGATGTACAGCGTGGTGATCCGCGCCGTGGGGGCAGCGCTGCAGGGCCTCGGCATCGGTTGGGGCAAGCTGGAGCGGACGGGACGCGTTTCAGCAGGGAATGCGCAAGGTGGCAACCAAACCGTGCCCGCCTGACACAGGCCTGCCCGATAGGGGATCGGACAACTCGAATGTCCCGCCATGCAGCCGCGCCACCGCCGCGACCATGGCGAGGCCAAGCCCGCCGCCCGGCCGGGTGCGCGCGCCATCGAGCCGCACGAAGCGCTCCACCGCGCGGGCCCGATCGACCAGTGCGATCCCCGGGCCGTTGTCCTGCACCGCGATTTCGGCCCAGCCGCGATGCGCGGCGGGCGCTCCGGCTTCGGGCGCTTTCAACGTTGTGGTGACCATCACCGCATCGCCGCCGTATTTGAGCGCGTTGTCGATGAGATTGGCGAGCGCGCGTGACAGCAGTTCGCGGTCGCCAGCGGCGGTGACGGCTTCGAGCCGGGCTTCAAGCCGGACACCGGACTGTTCGGCCAGCGGCGCGTAGAGATCGATCAGATCCTCCGCGACCGCGCTCAAATCCAGCGGGCGGCGGCGATCCTCGACCGCGCCGCCTTCGATCAGGCTGATCTCGAGCGCGGTTTCGAGCATGGCGCGCAGGCCATCGGCGT
>CAIKKO010000364.1 GCA_903828025.1 uncultured Sphingomonadales bacterium | reverse complement strand
TCATCGTCCACGCTGGCCGCCTGGCCGATGGCTTCAACCGATACCGCCTCCACCAGCACATGCTTGGCCTCGGCAACAAAGCCATAGCGCTGATGGTGCGCCGTCTCGAAAGCGGCCTTCATCTCGTCGAGCGCGCCGGCGGGCAGGATCAGGGCGCTGTCGGTCCCCTCATAGCGCAGGTGGGCGCGGCGCAGCACACGGGTTTTCTCCGCCGTCGTGCCCTGGCCAATGACCTGGGCCTTTGCCGCCTCTGCAAGTGTATCCAGCAGGGTGTGGAGGCGCGGCATCAGGCCTGGCTCCAGCCGCGCCTCAACGGCCTGTTCGCGCATGGTGGTGATATCGGCCAGACCCATGCCATAGGCGGACAAAAGCCCGGCCAAGGGATGCAGCAGCACCCGGGTCATGCCCAGGGCATCGGCCACGAGGCAGGCGTGCTGGCCCCCCGCACCGCCGAAACAGGCAAGCGTGTAACGGCTTACATCATAACCGCGCGCGACCGAGATCTTCTTGATCGCATTTGCCATGTTGTCCACGGCAATGGCGAGGAAACCATCGGCGACGGCCTCAGGCGTGCGGCTGGTCTGGGATGATGTGGCAATGCTGGTCGTAAGGCTGGCAAAGCGGCTTGCCACGGCCTCGCGGTCGAGGGGTTCGTCGCCGCCGGGGCCAAAGACAGGGGGGAAGAAGGCGGGGTCGTTACTGGCCCTTCCCGCCTGCGGGAGGGGCATTTGCCTTCGTCTCCCCTCCCGCTTGCGGGTGGGGTATTTGCCTTCGTTTCCCCTCCCGCTTGCGGGAGGGGCTGGGGGTGGGCCTGCACTCAGCCCAGCACGTCCTCGATGCCATAAAACCGCGCGGCGTTGCCTGCGAACAGCGCGTGCTTTTCGTCAGCCGAAGCGCCGTGGGCGAGGCGCTTGAACGTGTTCCACAGCACCGGGTAGGTCGCGCCCCAGCGGTCGACTGGGTAGTTGCTTTCGAACATTCCGCGCGCCGGGCCGAACGCGTCGATGCACGTCTCGATATAGGGCCGCCACATCGCGGCCAGCGTTTCCGAGCCGATCCCAGCTGCCGGGCCCTGTTCGGGCATGCCGCAGAACGCCATGGCGAGGCCGCCGAGCTTGACCGAGACATTGGGGCACTCCGCCAGCGCGCGGATATTGGCGCGCCACACGTCGAAGCGCTCGTGCAGCTTGCCCTTGTATTGCGCGACATTGAGCGGGGTGCCGCAGTGATCGAGCACAATCGGCTGATCGGGGAAGGCGCGTGCCAGCGCAATCACATCGGGCAGCTGCGGTTCGAGCAGCCAGGCATCGAAGGTGAGGCCCATCTTGCCGAGATGCTGGAACCCGGCGCGGAAGGCATCGCTGGTATAGAGCCCCTCGGGCGCATGGAACGGGGGGCCGAGCACCTCCGAATTGGCATCCCACGCGGCCTGGTGGCGGATGCCCTTGAAGCGGCCCCCGGAACCGCCACCGCCGGCGGCGATCAGCGCTTCGAGCACCGGCACCGCACCGTCGCCCAAGGTCATGTCGGCATGCCCGATGATCCCCGCGCAAGGGCGAAAGTCGCCGTAAAGCCCGCTCGCGCCTTGCGCCGCGACGCCGTTGACGAACTCGACCTCACCCACCGTCTTCAGCGCTGCATCGGTCCCGGCCCGGTAGAACGCGCCGCATTCCATGAACACGGTGCCGACAATGTTGTGGCCGCTGTGCGTATCGGCATGAAGCGCGTCGAACGTGTAATAGGCCGCAGGGACCAGCGTTTCGATGAAGGGATGCAGCGGCTGCGGGAATGAGGCAACCATTGGGCGCAGGTCCCACAAGTGGT
>CAIKKO010000363.1 GCA_903828025.1 uncultured Sphingomonadales bacterium | reverse complement strand
TAGTCTTTCCCGGTGTCCATCAAACCGGCAGCAGCTCAGCAGGCCAAAACCGGGAGGCCACGCGGCTCGATCGAATACAAGCATCAGAATATCAGCGCGGTCCTGAAGGCTCTGGGTGAAGACTGGATACCCGGCTACAAGCCAGCGTTCAATTTCCAGACCTCGCTGATCGATGCCGTTGTGCGTGGGCTTGACCGAGCGCCGATGCACCTGGCCAAAGAGTTGCGCGCACCGTCATTCGTCAAGGAACAACCAACGCTTTGGATTGGACCGCCACCGACATTGAGCAACATGCCACCTCCTGACGAGCTGGACCAAATGTCGGCAATCGCCAAAAAATTCGATGTTGCCGGAAGGGATGCCAAGAATCGCGCACTCGGCCTCGCTGGTGAAGAGCGGGTGCTTGAGCATGAACGAGCGACACTACGGGCTGCGGGCCGAATGGATCTTGCCGAACGCATCCGGTGGGTGTCCCACGTGGATGGCGACGGTGCGGGCTACGATATTCTCAGTTTTGAGCCCAACGGCCGTGACAGGCTCGTCGAGGTCAAGACGACCAATGGCTGGGAGCGAACACCGTTCCACATCTCGCGCAACGAGTTGGCCGTAGCCGAAGATCGGCGCGAGCATTGGACGTTGGTCCGGCTCTGGAACTTCACTCGCGAACCTCGCGCCTTTGAACTGCGCCCGCCACTTGAGGCGCATGTTTCGCTGATGGCGACCAGTTACCAAGCAAGCTTCTTATGAAGAGGCCATATATGGCCTCTGGGATTGACATTTGAGATATAATTGGCCATATATGGCCTATGTATTTCACACTCAAAGATCAGATGACGGACCTTGGAAAGCGGATCAAAGCGCGCCGCCTAGCCCTTGATCTTACCCAGCAAGCGGCAGCTGCCAAAGCCGGCGTAGCCCACCGAACGTGGCGAAGGATGGAAGCCGAAGGTATGGCTTCCATCGAGGACCTTGTTCGCGCTGCCTTGGCTCTCCGGTGCGATGAAGGCATTGTTGGGCTATTCCCCGAGATGGCAGCAAACAGCATGGACGATTTGCTTGCGCAACAACGCAAGGCAACAAAATCGCAGCGGCAGCGCGCTGGGGGTGCGAGGCCATGAAGCTTGCACCAGGAACTCCACTGGCTGTTGGACTTCTGAGCGATGAGAAGTCCGCACCGCGTTCGGTCGGCAGGCTCGCGATGGCCAATGGATTGGCACAACTCGAATGGTCGGCAGAAGTCATTGCCGAGGGCGTGACAATCTCTCCTCTGCGCTACCCCATGGAGCCAGGACTTCACCCTGCTCGCAGCCGGGCGTTCGATGGCCTCCACGGGTTCCTTTCGGACTGCCTGCCCGACGCTTGGGGCATGCTGTTGTTGAAACGTCGGCTCCAACAGATGGGGCATCGGTTTGAAGATCTGGATGCAGTTGACCGGCTTGCCTTGGTGGGCACGAAAGGTCGAGGCGCCCTCGTCTTCCAACCTCAAACATTCGCTGGAGATGTTTCTGACAGTATCGATCTCGACCTCCTGGCCGATGAGGCCCGTCATGTGCTGCTGGGCGAGGAGACAGAATTAGAAGCGCTGTTGGCTCGCCTGGGCGGCGGTTCTGGCGGTGCGCGGCCGAAAGTCCACGTGGCAATCGGCGTAGACGGTAGCTTGCGCGCCGGGGACGAACTGGCTGTCGCGAGAGATGGAAACGCTAGTGAGGAATGGATCGTCAAGTTTGCAGCGACCAACGACCCTGCTGATATCGGACCGCTGGAAGAGGCCTATGCAAGGATGGCCCGCGCCGCACACATTGATATGGCAGAGACGAAGCTGATCCCATCGGCGTCCGGCCCCGGTCATTTCGCTACCAAGCGTTTCGATAGACCGGCACCGGGTAAGCGGCTTCACATGGTCAGCTTAGGCGGAGCGCTCGAGGCATCACCCCATATGCCGAGCGTCGACTACGACGGTTTCCTGAAAGCAACTTTGGCAATCACTCACAGCATGGCAGACGTTGAACAGGCCTTCCGCCGCATGGTATTCAATGTGCTCTCGCGAAATCGCGACGATCATGTCCGCCAGCATGCCTACCTCATGGATGATCGGGGAAATTGGCGGCTTGCGCCTGCTTTCGACCTCACGTTCTCAAACGGCCCCGGCGGTGAGCATTACATGGCAGTTCAAGGCGAAGGCCGTACCATCACACGCGAACACGTCCAGAAGCTCGGCAAAGGTCACGGTATTTCAGAAAAGCGTGTCACTGCCATCATTGACGATGTTCGCTCCGCACTCGCCGATTGGCCGATGAATGCTCGTGAAAACGGAGTTGGAGTATCCCTGACCACTGTGTCGGAAGGCTTGGACTCAGTCACCCGACAGTTTGGCTGAACGATCAGATTTCAATTACCAGCTCGGGTTTAAATTCGTCGTTCTCGATGACCTTACTTCGCGCCTGCGGACCGTACCCCTTCGGGTTGCAAACGACGCGCGTGTTCCCCGCCATATAGTCGCAGCTCGTGTGCGTATGACCATGCACCCACAGCGTGGCCCCCGAATTTTCGACTAGCTCGACGAAATGTCCGCCACCTCGGCCGAACTGGCCGATCAGGCGCAGGAGCTGCAAGTCTCGATCGAATTCTTCAAGGTCGAGCGCGATCAGGCGCGCCGGGCGAGCACACGCAGCGCCCCGACGCGAACCCAGACCCATACCCAGACCAAGCCCGCGCCCCGCGCCGTAGCCAGTGCCAAACGCGGTACAGGCCCGGCCAAAGGGCAGACGGTGTCAAAGCTGCAGGAACGCGCTCGCGGCTTCGCGCTCGATCTCTCAGCCGGCGGCCCGGATGCGGAGGATCAGGCCTTCCGCGCCGCCTGACGCCGCGCCGCGTTCACCGCTGCTTCGGTTCGAACTCGATGTGCAGTGCTTTCAGGCTGCGCAGCAGGAAGTGCGGATGCACGGCGAAGTCGTTGACTCCCGGCGCGAAATGCATGTCCTCGAACCGGTCGACCACCGCCTGAAAGCCCCACGTCAGCTCGCGCCGGGCGAGCGGCGCGCCGAGGCAATGGTGCGTGCCCGAACCGAAGCCCATGTGTGCGCCCGCCTTCGGCCGGTCCAGATCGAGCTTTTCGGGGCATGCGAACACGCGCTCATCGCGGTTCGCGGCGGCAAAGCGCACGTTGATCAGCGCGCCCTTGGGGATCACCACGCCCTCGAACTCGGTGTCGCGCGCGCAGAACCGCA
Source organism: uncultured Sphingomonadales bacterium (assembly GCA_903828025.1). Lineage (GTDB taxonomy): Bacteria > Pseudomonadota > Alphaproteobacteria > Sphingomonadales > Sphingomonadaceae > Novosphingobium. The sequence goes on along the minus strand of CAIKKO010000363.1, from coordinate 2,270 downwards.
TCAGGCTCTGCACCGGCGATTCCAGCCGCACCACTTCCTCCACGAACGTCTTCATATAGCGCTCGGGATCGGACTTGAGCTTGTGCCACACGTCCTTGTTCTCGATCAGCAGCTTCATCCCCGCCGCCAGCGCATTGGTCGTCGTCTCGCTGCCGCCGACGAACGTATCGGCCATCATTTCGGCGTGCAGTTCGTTGTCGGAGAGCGGGCGGCCCCAGCCCTCGATCACGGTGTTGACCAGCACGCTGATCAGCGAGTCGTCGGGATTGGCGCGCAGCTTCTCGAAGATCGGCTGGAAATAGTGCTGCGCCTCGATCTCGCGGTCGACCATCTCGATCTCGTGCTCTTCGGGCAGCATCATCGAGATGCGCTGGAAGAACGCGTCGGTCCAGCGCTTGATCTTCCACATGTCCTCGCGCGCCGCACCCATCTGCTCGCCGATGATGTAGAGCGGCAGCGGCACGCAGAACTGGCTGACCCATTCGCACCGCCCATCGGCGACGAAGCCGTCGATCAGATCATAAGCCAGCGTTTCCACCAGTGGATCGATCTGCTTGATCCGGCTCGGCTTGAACGCCTCGTTGAACATCGCGCGCATCTGTTTGTGGTTCGGATCATCACGCCCGCTGAGCGTCGGCTCGGGCAGCCAGCCGCGCTCCTGAAACCGCGCGACGACCTTCCTCTGCCGTTCGACATTGGCGGAGAGCGATTGCAGGCCGATGGTCTTGGGGCTGCTGGGGAAAGTCTCCGAATCGAGCAGCACCCGCCGCACGTCGTCATAGCGCGTGATCACATAGATGTTGGTGCCGGGCTGGCGATAAGCCGGGGCCTGATCCCGCAACGTGCGATAGGCGTCATAGGGGCACTGCTGGACCGCAGGGTCGAACAGGTTGACCCCGATCTCCTCGCTACCATCGCTCATCGCACCACCACCCGTTCCTCACCCCAGGGCGTAACCGGCCCCTCACGGCGGAACGCTTCGGGCAGTTCCTCGACCATGTGCAAGGTCGCTGCCAGCCGCCCGAAACCGACGAAAAACGCGCAGGTCATGCCCAGCTCGACAATCTCCGCTTCGGTGAAATGTTCGCGCAGACCGGCATACATCGCCTCGTCGATGCGCAGATGGTCGGTCGCCATGGCTTCACCAAAGCGGATCGCGGCCTTTTCGGCGGGGGTGAGGTTTTCCGCCTCCTGCGGGCGTTCGAGCGAGCAGACGAGGTCTTCGGTCACCCCATCCTCCAGCGCGTCGGTATAGCGGATCGCCATGCAGCTGCGGCACTGGTTGAAGAAGGCCACGCGCAGCCGCACCAGCTCGACCAGCTTTTCCGGCAGCTGGCGATGCACCTTCAGCGCGCCGGCAAACTGCATCATCCCCAGCACTTGATCGGGGCAATGCGCAAGGAAGCGGATCATCCCCTGCTCGATTTCGGTGCGGTCTTCCGGCTTCAGCGCCGCGCGCAGGCGCGGGTCCCAATCGGCGGGGGCAATCTTGGCAAGACGGGGCATGGCGGAAGCTCCCTGAGCAGCTGTCAAAAGTAACCGTTGGCAGCGCGGCAACGAGTCCGTCACAACCGCGCCAACGGCAACTCACGAAATAAATAGAGCCGGGAGAGCGAAACGATGCGGCACGTGAACCACGAGCTGAGCCCGATGGCCTGTCCGCACAGTCTGGCGGATGTCGATCTGTTCAGTCCCGGCGCGGCCGAACACTGGTACGAGGCCTATGCCATCCTCCACGCCGAAGCCCCGGTGCTGCGCCTGCCCGGCGAGGGGATGACCCCCGGCAGCGATGCCTTTGTGCTAAGCAAATATGAGGATATCGCCCGCGTCGTGCGCGATTGGGACCGCTATCTCCCCACGCTCGCGCTGCTGCTCACCGCACGCGCGGCTGACCCGGCCTCGGTCCGCGACATGCCCGATATCGACGCGATGGTGAAATCCATCGCCGCGCTGCGCCCCACGCCCGAACTGTGGCGCGCGCACCGCCAGCAGCTGACCGATCCCTGGGTCGGCCCCGGCGCCAAGCGGCACGAGGCGATGATCACCGGCCATGTCGACGCGCTGATCGACCAGTGGATTGCCAGAGACGAGGGGGGCGGAACCTTCGATTTCGTCGCCGATTTCGCGCGGCCCCTGCCCCAGCGCACGATGGCGAGCGTGCTCGGCTTCCCGCTGGAGGATGTGAAAGACCTCGAGATCTGGGGCAATGCGCAAGTCATGTCCTATGTCCACGGCTGCGGGCACAACAACGTGCTCACCCCCGAGCAGAC
>CAIKKO010000362.1 GCA_903828025.1 uncultured Sphingomonadales bacterium | reverse complement strand
CCGACCGCGTCGTGGTGATGGATCAGGGCCGGATCGAGCAGGTCGGCACGCCGGACGAAATCTACATGAACCCGCAGACCCCCTTCGTCTCCCACTTCGTCGGCGAAACCAACCGTATCGCAGGCGCTTCGGGCGAAGTGCATTTCCGCCCGCATGACATCGCGCTTGCAGCGGATGGCAGTGAGGCGGTGCTGGTCGACAACGTGTTCCGCAAGGGCGGGGTCTGGCGCGTCGAGGGTCTGCTCGAAGCCAGCGGCCAGTTTGTCGAGCTCGATATCGACAGCGCGCAGGACCAGCCGCGGCTCGGCGAGGTGATCCGCTTTCGCCCCCACCGCGCCCGGATTTTCAACGCAGATGGAGCAAAACCCCAAGGAGAAAAGCCATGACCACACCGCCCGCGCCGAATGACGCGGAACGCCATCTTGAGGAAAGCCTCGCCAGCGTGCGCGAAGCGCTCACCGGCCTGCGCTTCGGCATGGTCGCGCTGACCGTGCACGAAGGCCGCGTTGTCCAGATCGACGTGACCGAAAAGAAGCGCCTCAAACCCACCTGATTTCACAAACCATTTCAGCACTATCACACCGCCCACCGGACCACCGGAGGCATCGTGAGACCCAATCCAAAGGATCGACGATGACTTTGCGTGTTCTCCTCCTCGCGGGGGCGGCCAGCCTGCCCTTGTTTGCGCTCCCGGCCTTTGCAGCCGAGCCCGCCCCTGAAACCGCTGCACCTGCAGACCAGACCACCTCGGTCGGCACCGGCCAGACCGACAACGACACCATCGTGGTCACCGCGCGCCGCCGCGCTGAAACCGCGCAAGACGTGCCGCTCGCGATCTCGGTGATCGGCGGCGATCACATCGACAGCACCGGCAGCTTCAACGTCGGCCGCTTGCAGCAGCTGACCCCGACCTTGCAGTATACCTCGTCCAACCCGCGCAACACCGCGATAAACATCCGCGGCATTGGCGCACCGCTCGGGCTGACCAACGACGGCATCGAGCAGGGCGTGGGCGTCTACATCGACGACGTGTATTATGCGCGCGTCGCCTCCAGCACGCTCGATTTCCTCGATGTGAAGCAGATCGAAGTGCTGCGCGGCCCGCAGGGCACGCTTTACGGCAAGAACACGACTGCGGGCGCGATCAACATCACCACCCGCCAGCCCACGTTCGATTTCGAGGGCCGGGCCGAAGCCACCGTGGGCAATCTCGGCTACACGCAATTCAAGGGCGCGGTCTCGGGTCCGCTTTCGGACACAGTCGCGGTGCGCCTCGCGGGCTCCTACACCAAGCGCGACGGCACGATCTATAACGTGACCACCAAGCGCTACGTCAACGAACAGAACAACTTCGGTCTGCGCGGGCAGATCCTGTTCAAGCCGTCGAACACGCTCGAAGTGACGCTGGCGGGCGATTACAACCGCCAGGCACCCGAATGCTGCGCGCAGATCTATGTGCGCACTGCGCCCACTCAGCGCCCGCTCAACCGGCAATATGCTGCGCTGGCCGCCGCCCAGAACTATGCGGTGCCCAGCACCAACCCGTATGACCGGCTAACCGACGAGGATGTGCCGCTGAAAGCCCGCAACGGCGTCGGCGGCGTCTCGCTGCGCGCCAAGCTCGAGACTGGCCTCGGCACGCTGACCTCGGTTACCGCGTGGCGCTACTGGTCGTGGGACCCGTCGAACGACCGTGATTTCCTTGGCCTGCCAATCACCACCAAATCCAACAATGCCTCGCATCAGGACCAGTATTCGCAGGAACTGCGCCTCTCGGGCGAGAAGGGCAAGCTCGGCTATGTGCTGGGCGCGTTCGGGTTCAATCAGAAGATCACGGTCGACGGCGTTCAGGAGCAGGGCCCTGCTGCCAGCAAGTTCCTGATCAATCCGAGCAATGCGCTGTCGAATGATCCCACCGTGCTTAATGGGCTGACGGCAAGCAACACCATCTCGTTCAAGAACACCAGCGCGGCGATCTTCGGCAAGCTGACATGGAAGCTGGCCGACGGGATCTCGATCCAGCCGGGCTTCCGCCTGAACTACGACAAGAAGGAGGGCGATTACCGCTCGGTCGTGACCGACGGCGCGGGCAACTTGCTGGTGTTCAAGACCGATGCGAACGGGGTGAATAGCAACAGCAAGCGCGAAATCGCGCAGCTTAACGTGCTGGCACCGCAGGCGTTCCTCGCCAATTTCAGCGCGTGGAACGTCTCAGGCGATGTCACCGCCGCATGGGACGTGGCCCGCGACGTCCACCTGTATGCAACTTATGCCAGAAGCTTCAAGACCGGCGGCATCAACCTCAACGGCGTCCCGGCGGACGTCAACACCGGGGTGCCGTTGACCGAGCTTGCCACGGTCAAGCCCGAATCGGTCAACCACTACGAAGTGGGCATCAAGACCCAGTTCCTCGATCGGAAGGCCACGCTCAATCTCGCGATATTCCGCACCGATATTGGCTATTATCAGGCGCAAGTCTCGACTTACACTGTGGGCGCGCTGCGCGGTTACCTCGCTAATGCCGACAAGGCGCGCACGCAAGGCGTGGAGCTGGATGCCTCGTTCCGGCCAAGCGAGCGCTTCAATATCTATGGCAACGGCGCTTATACCGATGCCAAATATGTGAAGTTCGCCAATGCGCCGTGCCCGCCCGAGCTTTCGGGCGGCAAGGCCCAGCCGCTCGATGCAAACGGTGTGCCTATCGGCAGCGCCGATCTGCCGGGCACGCCGGGCGGGATCAGCCCGCCCTCGTGCAACATTTCGGGCGCGCGTCTGCCGGGCGTTTCGAAGTGGTCGTTCTCCTATGGCGCGGAGGCCAACCTGCCGGTCAAGGCGTTCGGCGTTGATGGTCAGGCCTACCTTGGCTTCGACGGCAATTACCGTTCGAACTGGTCGTCGAACGGCACTCCCT
>CAIKKO010000361.1 GCA_903828025.1 uncultured Sphingomonadales bacterium | reverse complement strand
CCATCATTTCGCGCACTTCGCCGTCGGAGACGTTGATGAACGGCTGGACGTTGCGGCGCAGCAGGCGCTGCCATGCCAGTTCGCCCTTGATCTGGCGCTTGAGCGAGGCGGAGGAGGAGCCGATGCTGGTAAGGTACTTTTCGAGCGCCGCGGGGTTCTGGCCGAAGTTCTGCTGCGCGACGCGGTTGAAAGTCCCCATGACCTCGTCGTCGTCGATGTCGATGTTGGCGGCCTTGGCCTCCTGAATCTGCAACGTCTCGTCGATCAGGTTGCGCAGCACCTGCAGGTGCAGGCGCTCCATTTCCTCGGGCGCGACTTTACCGCCATTGGCGCTGACGATCAGCGCAAGGCGCTGGTCGATATCGGTGCCGGTGACGATTTCGCCGTTCACGATCGCGGTGGCGCGGCGCAAGTGCGGATCGGCCTTGCCGAAGATCGTGGGGTTGGCCGGCAGATTGAGCGCGCCGGCTGGCGCCACGGGCGCGGTCTCGTCGGCGGGATCGAGCAGTGTCTGCGCCGAAGCCACGGTGCCGGCGAGCGGCGCGGCGGCCACGGCGAGGCCGCCAAGGGCCAGCGCAGCGCGCGCGGAGATGGAAAACAAGCTAAACCGGGTCTTCATGGCAATCAGATGGTCCTGTAGTGTGGCCTGTCCGGCGGCACGAAACGCTGTCCCGATGGTCCTTCAGACTTCCAACCTTGGCATTTCCCGGCTGAACCCGAGGTGAGTGACGCGGCGTTAGCCCGATTGCAACGGCGATGAAAGCAAAACGGAGGAAAAACCGGCGAGCTTCGCGCTCAGCGCACGCCCAGATTGCGCAGCGTGATGTTGAACTGGATGGTGTTGCCCTTGGTCGCGTCGCCGGTGGTGATGTAGTCGCGCCGCCAGGTGAGCGCGAGATCGAGGCAATCGTCGGCATACGCAAAGCCGAGCCGGTGGCGCAGCAGCTGGAAGCCGTTGCCGGTCTGGGTCGGATCATCGCTCTTGCGCGTGAGGTTGACCACGCCCGAACCGAACACCGACCAGCGCCGCGCAAAGGCCACACGGCCTGAGAAGCGCAGCTCCTCACGGTCGCGCAAGTCTTCGAAGGTGGTGGGGATGTTGCGGTTGAGGCGCAAGTAGCCGATTTCCGCATACGTCCGGTGATCGCCGAGCGTGGCGTCGAACTCGTTGCGACGCAGCTTCAGGCCATCCTTGTCGAGCCGGAAGCGGTGGGTGAACTGGACGATATCGCCAAATCGCAGTTCGGTGCGGCCAACCACATCGGACACGCGTGAGGAGAGGCCGGTGCCATCGGGCAGCAGGGTTTGCTGGGTGGAGAGGCGATAGCTCTGGCCGATGGTGCTCATCACCCGCCAGCCGGGCCGGGTGAGCTGCCAGTCCGCCCCGTAAGTCACGCGTGCGCCGTCCTCGATCCGGTCGTAGCCGGGGAAGCGGTTGAGCGCGAACAGGTTCGAATCCTCCAGCTCGACGCTGCGCGAATCCTCGTTGGGAATCGAGAGGTTGCGCACGTGCGGCGTGGCGACGAACTGAATGCGCGGGGTCAGCACTTGGGTGCCGCCAAAGGCCGCGCCGATCAGCGGCCACTTCACATCGAGCGCTGCCGTTGCGATCCCGCGCGCCTGCCAGCCCGGATCGCCGCGATAAAGGAGCGTGCTGGTGAGCTGATTGCCGCTGCTGTGGTAGACATCGCCGCGCACGAGGCCGGTGAGCGTGACCTCCTGGCCGAACCGGGTGATCGTGCGGAAGTCCCACTGCGCGCGGGCAAAGGCGCGTTGCGTGTCCTGCCCGCCCGAGCGGGATAGCGCGAGGCTGTTGGCCTCCAGCTCCAGCGTGCCACCGATAGCGGGCGGCACGATGCGGCGGCGGTATTCGAGCGCGGGCAGCGCAATCGGCACCAGCCCCTGCCGGTCACCACTGCGCAAGGTTTGCACCGCCCAGCCGGCGAGGCTGAAGTAGCTGGTTGTGTCGATCCGCTCGAGATTGATGGTCGAGCGCAGCCGGTCATCGCGGCTGATATCATAGCGGCGCAGGAAGGTGCGGTCGCTGGCATAGCGGCCGAAGCCGGTGAGGCTCCACGCATCGGACAGCTGGAAGCGGCCGTTCGCCTCGAAATAGCCGCGGAACACCTGCTCCTGCGCGTTGGCCGCCGTCACATTGTCGCTGCCGACATTGATGCGCGCGCTGCGGGTGAGATAGCCGGTGATCTGATACGCACCCTTGCCGGTAAGCTGGCGATAGCGCGCCGAAAGCATCGGCAGTGCGCCAGTAAAGGCATAGCCGGTGAGCGCCAGATCCTTGTTATTCGCAAGGCGCCAGTAATAGGTATCGCTGATCTCCGCGCCGTTGGCTGCGCTGAAGCGGAAGTCCGGGATGAGCACGCCGCTTTCCGCCCGGAAATCGGACGTGTGGCTGAGCCCGGGGAGCGGCAGCAGCGGCAGCCCGAACACCCGCAGCAGCGCGCCCTTGTAATGCACGCGCTGCTGCGCTGCGTTGTAAGTGACCTGCACGGCGGTCACTTCCCAGCTTGGCCGCTTGGGGCATCCGGTATCGCCCTCGACCGCGCAGCCGGAGAAGGCGGCGTCGTGGAGGACCAGATCGCCGTTGGCGGCGCGCTCTCCGCTGCGCGCCGCGAGCCGTCCGCCCTGGCGCAGCACGAGCAGCAGGTCCTCGATGGCCCCGGCCTTGAGCGCGTCGGTCAGCTCGACTTTCTCGGTATAGAGCACGTTGCCGGTATCATCGACGAAGCGGATATTGCCATTCGCCTCGATCTTGCCGGTCTTGCGGTCCCACGTCACGCTATCGGTGCGCACGGTCTGGTCTCCCCGGCGCAGCACGACATTGCCCGTGGCGGTGACTTCCTCGGCGTCGCTGCCATAAGTGACCCGGTCCGCCTGAAAGCGGATCTCGCTGGCCGCGTTTGCCCCTGAGGGCGCAGGGGATGCGGCGTTTGCCGTGTCTGCCACGGGTTGCGCTGCCGCCTGCGAAATGCTGAGCGAAACAGCGCCAATCGCGACCAGAACAGGCCGGACCAGAACAGGCGGGAGCGGTGCGACGCACAGCGGCCGCAAGCATCGGAAAAAGGCTTGCGGCAGCGGCCGCGCGGCGGGTTGCATGGCCTTGCCTATCGCACCCGCGCCGCTTAACTGCAAACCAACAATTCGCGTCCGGTCGATCTTGGCCCTCGGCGTGTGGCGTTTTTCCGTCAGGAGCCCCAGATGATTATCGAATTTGCCGCAGAATCCGCCGTAGCCGTAACGCCCCGCCCCCGTCTGGTCGCCAGCCTCGTCGTGCAGGACGGCCTTGCCGAGACTTCACACCCGCTGGTGCGCGAGGCGGCGGCTGCCGCGCGCTTCACCGGCAAGCCGGGGCAGGTGTTCGAGGTCTTTACCGCCGAGGGCGATGCCGTCAGCCGCCTTGCTTTCGCCGGGATCGGCGAGCCGGGCGCGGCGGGCCGCACCGCCTCGCTCGAACGCGCGGGCGGTGCGCTCACCGCAAAGTATCTCACCTCGGGCGAGGCGGCGCTGGGCATCGACTTTGCCGGCAGCGGGCTCACCGCCGAGGAAGCGACCGCCGTGCTGCTTGCGGCGCGGCTACGCGGCTGGCGGCACGATGTCTATCGCACCAAGCTCTCCGATGAGCAGAAGGCCTCGCTGACCAAGATCGTCGCGATCGCTGCGCCCGACGGCACTGAAGCGCTGTGGGAGACCGAATGCGCGGTGGCCGAAGGCGTGGAATTCACCCGCGAGCTGGTCACCGAACCCGCCAATGTGATCTACCCCGAAAGCTTCGTCGCGCGCTGCCTCGCGCGGCTGGAGGGCACCGGGGTCGAGATCATGGTGCTGGACAAGGCGGCGATGACCGCGCTCGGCATGGGCGCGCTGCTGG
>CAIKKO010000360.1 GCA_903828025.1 uncultured Sphingomonadales bacterium | reverse complement strand
GCCGTGGCAGTCGATGATCATGACAACAAAACTCCGTTACCCACCCCGTTCGTGTCGAGCGCAGTCGAGACACCATGCGCCGCGTGCGGCGTCTCGACTTCGCTCGATACGAACGGCGGAGGGGTTGAATCTTTCTTCCCGGCCATCTCGCGCTGGCGGCGCACGGTGCCGCTGGTCATCACCGGCTCCACGCCGAGCCCGATCAGCGTTTTGGCGCTCTCTTCCATCTCGGCCGCGCGCCGCGCGCCGTGGGTGGTCATGCGCTCCAGATTGTAGGCCGCGCGCGTCGCCCAGGCCTGCGGCTTTTCGCTGGCATCGAGCGAGGCGAGCACTTCGTCGGTCACGCCCGCCGCGTCTGCGGCCAGCATCATCTCGGCGGTCAGCGCCTCAAGCCCTTTGACCATCACCGAACGGATCATCTTGATCGCGCTGGCCCGGCCCACTTCGCTGCCCACCACGCGCACATTGGCGAAACCCGCGCCGCGCAGCCGCTCTGCTGCCTCGTCTGCGTGGGTGCCCGAAACCAGCAGCGGCACATTCATTCGCGCCGGGTTGACCGGAGCCAGCACCGCCACATCGACATAGCGCCCGCCAGCCGCCTCCACCGCCCGCGCCGCCGCACGCTTGGTGTCGGGCGCGACCGAGTTCATATCGCACCACAGCGCGCCCGGTTTGAGCAGCGCAGCATAGTCCTTGGCCGCCGAAAGCGCCGCGTCCGCCGTCACCAGAGAGAGCACCATATCCGCATCGCTCAACGCGCATTCGGCGGTCGCGCAGACCAACACGCCTGCTGCCTCCATCGCTGTGCGGCGCGCTGGCAGCACGTCATAAGCCGCCGCCCCGGCTTCCCAGCCAGCGGCCTCGGCAAAGGTCGATCCGGCCTCACCGAAGCCGATCAGGGCGATTAAGCTCTCCATCCGCGCTCTCCTGCGGCGCGCACGCGGGGCAAACAAATGCAATTCGCGCCCGGCCTATAAGTTTATGCGAAACCTCCGCTCGCCGCCTTGCGCAGAAGGTCGACAAAGGCGGCTTGCGGCGCGGTCGGCCGCCAGCCTTGGCGGGTGGTGATGCCGATCGTCCGCAAGACCGGCGCAGGGGTCGGCAGTGTCGCCAGCACCCCCGCCTGCAGCTCCACCGCCAGCTGCGCCGGGCTCAGCAACGTCAGCGCATCCGAACCCAGCAACAACTGCCGCACTGTCAGCACCGATCCGCACTCGATCCCCACCGGCGGTGGCTCGGCCCCGGCGGCGCGCATCATGGCCTCCCAGTATTGCCGCAGCGGCGTATCGCGCGCGGGCAAGACCCATGGATACCCGGCCAGTTGCGGCCCCATCGGGCGCTCTGCCAGGAGCAGCGGATGCCCCGCGCGCATGACCAGCTGCGGGCGGTCCTCGAACACCGGCTCCTGCGCCAAGTCCTCCAGCAAGGCCGCCTCGCGCAAAGCGCCGAGCATCAGATCGATCTCGCCGTCGCGCAGCGGCCCGGCGAGTTCGCTGTGGCTGCCTTCGACCACCGCAATCGCCACGCCGGGGTGCGCCGCGTGAAAGCGCAAGATCGTCTCGGGCAACCAGCGCGCGCGGCTGAGCGGCATCGCGCCCACCACGATCCGTCCCGCTGCCTTGCCCTGCCACGCTGCCACTTCGGCCAGCCCGCTGCGCAGTTCCGCCATCGCCAAGCCGAACCCGCGCGCGCGCCGCTCGCCTTGCGGGGTCAGCAGGATCGAGCGCCCGCGTTTGTCCACCAGCCGCTGGCCCAGCGCGACCGCCAGATCGGCCACCGCACGGTGCAACGAAGCCGCCGAAAGCCCGGTCGCCTCCGCCGCCCCGGCATACGACCCCGCTCGCGCCAGCGCCAGAAACGCGCGCAATTGCGTGCCGGTGACTCGCGGCGACCCGACATGCGCAATCGCCGCCTCGGCACGCGGGGCCAGCAGGCGCGCGGGCTCGGTCGGTGCCATCCCGCTCGCCCCGCGCTCAAACAGCGCGCACCCCAGCTCCGCCTCCAGCCGCGCAATCGCCTGGGTCAGCGCCGGCTGGGTCAAATTGACCGCCCGCGCCGCGCGGGTCACGCTGCCGTGGCGCACCGTGGCGGCCAGCGCGGCAAAGTGGCGGATATTGTAGGTCGGTTCCTGCATGGCGCACACCTTTAGCATTTCCTTATGCCCCGCACCAAACATTGCATTGGCCGCACGGCACGGGCAGGCCGAAGGGATAGGCCGCGAATTCAAACGGGAGCCAAGCCATGTCGGGTATCGTCGTCCAGCACATCGAACGCGCCGATCCGGCGGTGATTGATGGCCTCGCCGCCTGCGGCGTCGCCACCGTCCCCGAAGCGCAAGGCCGCACCGGCCTCCTCGCCTCCTCTATGCGCCCGATCTATCGCGGCGCGCGCGTGGCGGGCAGCGCGGTCACGATCAGTTCGCCGCCGGGTGACAACTGGATGGTCCACGTCGCCATCGAGCAATTGCAAGCGGGCGACATCATGCTGCTTGCGCCCACCAGCCCGTGCGAGGACGGCTATTTCGGCGATCTGCTCGCCACGTCCGCCATCGCGCGCGGGTGCCGGGGCCTCGTGATCGACGCGGGGGTGCGCGATGTGCGCGATCTGACGGAAATGCAGTTTCCCGTCTGGTCCAAGGCGATTTACGCGCAGGGCACGGTCAAGAACACGCTGGGCAGCGTCAACGTCCCCGTCGTCTGCGCAAACCAGTTCGTGAATCCCGGCGATGTGATCGTGGCGGACGACGACGGCGTCTGCGTGGTCCCCCGCGCCAATGCCGCAGCCGTGCTGAAAGCCGCGCAGGCCCGCGAAGCCAATGAAGCCGACAAACGCGAAAAGCTCGCCTCCGGCATTCTCGGCCTCGACATGTACAAGATGCGCGAACGCCTCGAACAGGAAGGCCTCAAGTATGTTTGACGGGGCCAGCGCGGCGCTTGCTTCCCCCCTCCCGCTTGCGGGAGGGGTCGGGGGTGGGCTGTTCCAGCCTCGCGCCTGCCGCCTGCCCACCCCCAGCCCCTCCCGCATGCGGGAGGGGGGCAAGTGACGTCCGCCCCCTGCATGTGGATGCGCGGCGGCACCTCGAAGGGCGGCTACTTCCTCAAGGACGACCTGCCCGCCGATACAGCGCAGCGCGACGCCTTCCTGCTCGCGATGATGGGCAGCCCCGATCCCGTGCAGATCGACGGCATGGGCGGGGCCGATCCGCTCACCAGCAAAGTCGCCGTCGTCAGCAAATCGCAGCGCGACGGCATCGATGTCGATTACCTCTTCCTCCAGGTCTTCGTCGATCAGGCCATCGTCACGGACGCGCAGAACTGCGGCAATATCCTCGCGGGCGTGGGCCCTTTTGCCATCGAGCGCG
>CAIKKO010000359.1 GCA_903828025.1 uncultured Sphingomonadales bacterium | reverse complement strand
TCGATCGGTGCCTCGTACAGCGCGTCGAGATGCGCGTGGAAGGCCGGGCTGTGGTCGAAATGTGTCATATGCGCGACTTCATGCGCAACCACCGAGCGCCGCACATAATCGGGGGCCATCGCCAGCCGCCAGTTGATGCGGATCACCCCGTCGCTGGAGCAACTGCCCCAGCGCCGCTGCGCGCGCGAGAGCGCCAGGCGGGGGACCGCGTGCCCGGCCAGCCCGCAGTAGTGCCGCAGATCCTCGCCCGCGAACCGCAGCGCTTCGCTTTCCAGCCAGCGCCGCAGCCGCGCCTCGATCCCCTCGGCGCTGCCGCCGACTACGACCATGCCGTCGTCCAGCACAGGCCGACGCGGCGCAGTGTGATGCCATTCCACGCGCAGGGTTTCACCGCGATAGGGCAGGGCGCTGCCGGGCTCGATCCGCACCGGCGAGGGAATGCGGGCAAGCTGCGCGGCAAGCCAGTCGCGGCGCAGCTCGGCAAAGTGGATCGCATCGCTGGTGCGGCCCCATTCGGGCATCGAGACGCGCGCCTCGCTGCCATCGGGCGCGAGCCGCAGCGTGATCCGCCGGGCATGGCGCAAGCGCCGCACGACAAGCGGCAATTCGCGGTCACCCACCGCGATTGTGCGCGCCGCGCTGGTGGCCGGGCCAGAGCGCGGCAAGGGCCGGTCCTTCGCCCCGCGCAGCAGCAGGCGCGGCAAGGCGATCACGCCTCGTCCTCGTGCCACACTGCACGCAGGCCCGTGTCGTCGGGCACGATATGATCTTCGAGCGGACCGGCCAGGACCTCGCTCACCGCCTTGCCGATCACCGAATGGCCCGCGCGCTTCACCGCCTCACGGTCGCCGCATTCCAGATAATGCCATGCGGGGAGCGGCTGGCCATCGGCGCGCAGGCGATAGGCGCACGTGGCCGGGAGCCACGGCACATCACGCACCAGCTTGGGGGTAAGGCGCAGACAATCGGGCACCATCGCTTTGCGGTGGCGATAATCGGCGCAGCGCCCGGTTCTCAGATCGAGCAGGCGGCAGGCGACATTGGTATGGTGGACCGCGCCGGTATCCTCGTCTTCCAGCTTGTGCAGGCAGCATTTGCCGCAGCCGTCGCACAGCGCTTCCCACTCGTCGCGGGTCAGTGCCTCGATCGGCTTGTCCCAGAAACGATCTTGCGGGATCAGTGCACCCACTTCGCCAGTTCCGCCGCGACCGACTTGCCCTGGTCATCGACGTCGATGGGAAGAAGCGCGATGGGTTTGCCATCGGGCCCCATCAAATAGGCCGCGCTGCTATGATCCATGAAATAGACATTGGGCGCGGTCGTTTCGCCCTTTTTGTAGTAGACCGCATAAGATTTCGCCACTTGCGCAACTTGCTGCGCCGAACCCGTGAGGCCGGTCAGTTCAGGCCCGAAGTGCGCGGCAAATTGCCCAACCACCTGAGGCGTATCGCGCTCCGGGTCGATCGAGACGAAGATGGGCGCGACTTTACCGGCCAGCTTCGGATTGGCCTTCCCGAAGCGGTGGAAGCCCAGCATGAGCCTTTGGACATCGGTTGGGCAGACATCCGGGCAAAATGTGTAGCCAAAGTAGATCGCCCGGTAGCGCCCCGCAAAATCGGCGGCGTGCACGGTCTTGCCGGTCTTGTCGACCAGCGTGAAATCGCCGCCGATGGCCGCGCCTTCCAGCGGCGGGGCCTCGCTGCTCGCACCGCCGCTGCACGCGGACAGGCTGAGCATGGCTGCGCCTGCCAGCAGGATGAGGCTGCGGGTAAGGCGCGCGGGAAGTTGGCTTTTGGGGTCCATGGCGCGCCGGTTCATGCTCTGCTAACTTGGAGGTTGCAAGGGGGCGACTCTCGGCAATGTGGCTGACAGAGGCCGAGATCAGGGGACATGCTGACGTGAAGAGGGATTCCAACGCGATGGTACACGGTTTGCGGAGCGCGCTGGCGGCAGCGGCGCTGATCGGCGGTGTCGTCGCGGCGCTGCCCGCGCATGCGCAGTTTTCGGAAAGCTACAAGTTCCTCGATGCCGTGCGCAAGAAGGACGGCGCCAAAGTGACCGATGCGCTCAACGAACCGGGCAGCCAGATCGTCAACACCAAGGACGTGACCACGGGCGAAAGCGGCCTGCACATCGTCACCGCGCGGCGCGACTTGACCTGGATGCAGTTCCTCGTGGCGCATGGGGCCAATGTGAACGCACGCGATGCCAAGGGCACCACGCCGCTGGTCATGGCCGCCAATCTCGGCTTTCTGGAAGGTGTGGATTTCCTGATCACTTCGGGCGCGCGGGTCGATGATCCCAACAATACCGGCGAAACCCCGCTGATCAGCGCGGTGCACCGCCATGATATCGGGTTGGTGCGGGCGCTGCTCAAGGCCGGGGCGAATCCGGACCGGCCGGACAATTCGGGCCGCTCCGCGCGCGATTATGCCATGCTGGAAGGCAAGGACAGCCCGCTCGCCGCCGAAATTGCTGCCGTGACCAAGGGCGGCGGACAGGCTCCCAAGAAGACCTACGGCCCCTCATTCTGACCGGACCCGACATGATGGAAACCGCTGCCGAAACCGACCATTCGCTTGAGGACTTGCGCCTTGAACTCGCCCCCCACATCGCTGAGGCTGCGGCGTTCGACGGTTGGAGCGAAGCGGCCGTGGAGGCTGCGGCGGAGATGTCCGGAGTCGATCCGGCCGCCGCGCGCTTTGCCTTCCAAGGCGAGCAAGGGGCCTCTGCCGCGATGACGATGATCACCGCCTGGGCTGGCAGCATCGACCGCGCCATGGCCGAAGCGCTGCCGAGCGAACGCCTCGCCACTATGCCGATCCGCCAGCGCATCACCGCGCTTGTCCAGTTCCGGCTGGACGCAATCGCCGGGCGCGAAGAAGCGCTGCGCGGGGCGCTCGTGGAACTCGCCAAGCCGCGGAATATCCCGGCCTCGACCCGGCTTGCCTGGCGCAGCGCGGACGTGATGTGGCGGCTCGCAGGCGATACCGCGACCGACTACAACCACTATACCAAGCGCGCCATTCTCGGTTCGATCTATGCGGCCACGCTGGCCATGCTGGCCGATGACAAGAGCGAGGACCGCGCCGAAACCCGCGCCTTCCTGGCGCGCCGGATCGAAGGCATCATGCGCTTCGAAAAAGCCAAGGCGCAGTTCCTGAAACCCGGCGAGGAAAGCTTCAGCGTGACCCGGCTGCTCGGCCGGCTGCGCTATCCGGCGCGCTGAGGGTTCGGAGTGGCCCACCCCCAACCCCTCCCGCAAGCGGGAGGGGAGCGAGACTTGCCGAACGCAGTGAGGCTAGTCGCAACGGGGTGGGCGCGGGAGAGCGCAGCGCTCAAACGGCACTTATTGCGAATGACTTGCAATTGAGCTGCCACTGTGGCAGCGCCGATTCGGTGACACTTGACCAGCTCCCTCTTGGCGCGGCCGCACGGATCCTGTCCGTCGATTGGCAAGCGCTCGTGCCTGAAGAAGCGCAGCGCCTGCGCGCGCTCGGGATCGAGGATGGGGCGGAGGTCAAGCTCGCCTATCGCGGCGTGTTCGGCGCGCGGGATCCGATTGCGATCGAGATCGGGCGAATGACTGTCGCGCTGCGCCGTGTTCATGCCCGCGCCATGCAGGTCGAGCCCGCACGGGTTCAGGTGCCATGACCCGGCAGACGATGGTCGCCGCGCTGGTCGGCAATCCCAATGCGGGCAAAAGCGCGTTGTTCAACGCGCTTACTGGCGCGCGGCAGAAGATTGCCAACTACCCCGGCGTTACGGTCGAGCGCAAATCGGGCCGTATGCTGCTCCCCACCGGCGAGCCGGTCGAGCTGGTCGATCTGCCCGGTTCCTACAGCCTCACGCCGTCGAGCCCGGATGAGGCCGTCACCCGCGATGTCGTGATGGGCCGGATGGCGGGGCAGGCGCTGCCCGATGTGCTGGTGATCGTGCTCGATGCCTCTAATCTCGAGCAACACCTTGTCTTCGCGCAGGAAATGCTCGAACTGGGCCGCCCCACCGTGGTCGCGCTCAACATGGTCGATCTGGCCGAGCGCGATGGGCTGGTGGTCGATCCTGTGGCGCTGTCCTCCGCACTCGGCGTGCCGGTGTTCCCGACAGTCGCGGTGCGCCGCCGCGGCCTTGCCGAACTGACCGCCGCCATCGCCGCCATGCGCGATGCCCCGGCAGACGCCGCACCGCCGCACCGCCCGCACGTTACCGCGCCCGAACGGCGCATGCTGGCGCGCGAGATGGCGCGCGGCGCGATCCTCTCGGAAACCACGCAGCACCGCATCCACACCCGGTTGGACCGCGTGCTCCTGCATCCGTGGCTTGGCCCCCCGGTGCTCGTGGCGCTGCTGTTTGTGGTGTTCCAGGCGGTGTTCAGCTGGGCGAAGCCCTTGCAGGACGCGCTCGACGGCACATTCACTGGGCTGGGCGACTTGGTACGCGCGGATTTCGCGCCCTCGCTGCTGCGCGATTTCGTCACCGACGGAGCCATTGCCGGGGTCGGTTCGGTGGTGGTGTTCCTGCCGCAGATCCTGATCCTGTTCTTCTTCATCCTGACCATGGAAGCCACCGGCTACATGGCCCGCGCCGCCTTTCTGATGGACCGGGCGATGGCGGGCGTGGGCCTTTCGGGCCGCAGCTTCATTCCGCTGCTCTCCAGCTTTGCCTGCGCGGTGCCGGGGATCATGGCGACGCGCTCCATCGCCGATCCGAAGGACCGGCTGACGACGATCCTGATCGCCCCCTTGATGACCTGCTCGGCGCGCCTGCCGGTCTACACCGTGATCATCGCCGCGTTCATTCCGGCGCGGCAAGTGTTGCCGGGGATCGGCCTGCAGGGCCTCGTGCTGCTGGGGCTTTATGGCTTCGGCGTGCTCGGCGCGATGGGCGCGGCGCTGCTGCTGCGCGGCACGGTGACGAAGGGGCAGGCCTCGGGCTTCATCATGGAAATGCCCAAGTACCAGCTGCCAACGGTGAAAGACCTCGCGCTCGGCCTATGGCAGCGCGCTTATGTGTTCCTGCGCCGCGCTGGCACGATGATCTTCGGCGTGACCATTGTGCTGTGGCTCTTGCTCAATTTCCCGCAAGCCGCCGATCCCAAGGATCAGGTCAACGCCTCGGTCGCGGGCCATATCGCCAATGGCCTTGCCGTGGTGATCGAGCCCATCGGCTTCAACCGCGATATCGCGCTCGCGCTGATCCCGGCGATGGCCGCGCGCGAAGTGGCCGTCAGCGCGCTCGCCACGACATACGCAGTGGGCGAGGGCGATGACGCCGCGCAGGGCAAAGCTCTGGGCGCACAGCTCAAGTCGCACTGGACGCTGGCGACCGCGCTCGCCTTCCTCGCGTGGTTCGTGTTCGCGCCGCAGTGCATGTCGACCATCGCGGTCACCCGGCGCGAGACCAATGGCTGGAAATGGCCCGCGTTCATGCTCGCCTACCTGTTCGG
>CAIKKO010000358.1 GCA_903828025.1 uncultured Sphingomonadales bacterium | reverse complement strand
GGGCCTTACCGTCAGAAGCTGGACACGCGCAAGCGCTGCCCACCGGAATCCGGCTGGCAATCCACAAGCGAAATCGAAGGAGCGTTTCAATCAACCGTGAACGGCGAACTCTTGCCGCCGGAATGTTACTGCTTGGCAGCGCCTGCCAGCGGATCATTGGCCGGAGCTGGCTTGCCGGAAGCAGTCTTTGCTGGTGCGGTGACTGCTGGCGCAACCGGTGCCGCAGCGGGCTGGGCCGGAACTGGCGCCGCTGCAGGAACCGCAAGCGGATCGGGCACAGCAGGCGCGGTGCGTTGCAGCGAGGAGTCGATATCGCGATTGGCGGTGGTGCGAACTGCCAGCGCGGCCAGAATGATGCTCAGTCCCACGAACGCGGTGGCCAACACCGTGGTCGCGCGGGTCAGGAAATCAGCCGCACCGCGCGCAGACATGAAGCCCGCCGGGCTGCCGCCGACACCAAGCCCGCCACCTTCCGACTTCTGGATAAGGATCACGCCGACCAGCGCGGCGGCGACCAACGCCTGAACAACGGTGAGGAAAATAAAGAACGACATGGGAATCTGCCTGAAATTGTTGAAGCGCATCTAGGACGCACGCGCCCCGCGCGCAAGGCCGCACGCACGCGAAGGGTCAGCCCTATCGGCCGGGGCCGCTCAGGCGGCGGCTTGCGAAGCGGCCGCCACGATCGGCAGAAAGGCATCAGCCGTCAAGCTGGCCCCGCCGACCAGCGCACCGCCCACGCCTTCGGCACCGAGCAGGCCCGCGGCGTTCTCGCCATTGACCGATCCGCCATACAGGATCCGCACCCGCGCCGCGTCGTCGCCGAACGCCGCGACGAGCCGCGCCTGCACCGCCGCATGCATGGCAATCACGTCCTCCCCGGCTGCGACGCGGCCCGTGCCGATCGCCCAGACCGGTTCGTAGGCCACTGCAAGGCGGCCAGCCGCGACCGCAGAACCTTCGCCCGTCGGCAGCGAGCCATCGACCTGCCGCGACACCACCGCCTCGGCCTGCCCCGCATCGCGCTCGGCCAGCGTCTCACCGACGCAGACGATCACGCTTAGCCCCGCTGCCAGTGCCGCCTCCGCCTTGGCGCGCACAAGCGCATCGGTTTCGCCATGATCCCGCCGCCGCTCGCTGTGGCCCAGTATGGCAAAATCGGCCCCGATATCGGCCAGCATCGCTGCCGAAACATCGCCGGTATGCGCGCCCTTGGCCTCGGTATGGCAATCCTGCCCGCCCACGCCGATCGCTGTCACGGCATCGCGCACGGGGCCGATAAACGGATAAGGCGGGGCCAACGCGATCTCGACATCGGGATAGCGCTGCGCGGCGCGGTCGATGGCGCGCGCTTCGGCCAGCATGGGGCGGCTCCCGTTCATTTTCCAGTTACCGACAATATAGGGGCGCTGTGTCATAGGCTTGGAGAGAGTCCCACGGGATGATTCCACTGCAATACCGCGCCCGCTAACAAACCGGGCCTGCGATTGCAAAGCGGCGTTGTGCCATTCCCGGGGGGAAACCGGCCTATACGCCCTGCTGGCCCGCCACGGCTCGGCCACCGGCCCGCCATTTCACCGGCTCACCACCTTCACACCGGGCCAGGCGACAAGCGCAGCCCATTGCGGTTATGACGTTTGGCCCCTAATGCGCGCTCTGCACCCTCTGTCTCACGTCCACAGTCAACGATTGGCCCCGATGCTCGGTTTCATCCGTTCCCTCACCAAGTCCCGCTTCGGCGTTGCCATTGCGCTGATCTTCCTCGGCCTCATCGCGCTTTCGTTCGCCGGGGCCGACATTTCCGGCTCGCGGCTCGGCGGCTCCGGCAATGCGGACCGGGCTGTTACCGTCGGCACGGCGCGGGTGGCGACAACCGATCTGCAGAAAGCAATGACCAATGCGCTCGAAAACGTGCGCGCGCAGAGCCCGGCGCTGTCGATGAAGGATTTCATCGCGCAGGGCGGAATGACCGAGGTTATCGACAATCTCGTGGACCGCACCGCGCTGGTCGAATGGGCAAAGTTGAGCACGGTTGGCATGGGTGCCAGCGACCGGCTGGTCGATAGCGAAATCGTCAAGATCCCGGCGTTCCAGGGGGCCGACGGCAAGTTCAGCCAGTCCGCCTACAAGGCCTTGCTGGCCCAGCGCGGGGTGTCCGATGCAGCGATACGCGATGACATCACAAAAGGGCTGATCTCGCGCCAAGTGCTGATCCCGGCCGGGATCGGCGCATCAATGCCGGTTACCGCCGCGATGCGCTATACTGCGGTGCTGAAGGAAACCCGCGAGGGCGCGATCCAGTTCATCCCGTCGAGCGCCTTCGCGCCCAAGCAACCGCCGAGCGATGCCGAGATTGCCGCCTTTTACAAGGCCAATACCGCGCAATACGTGCGCCCGGAACGCCGCACGATCCGCTACGCAACGTTCGACGACAGCGCGGTGAAGTCGGTGCCCGCGCCCAGCGACGCCGAAGTGCAGGCGCGCTACAAGCTCAATGCGGCGCTTTATGCGCCAAGCGAGAGCCGCGCGTTCACCCAGGTGATCGTGCCGACCGAGCCTGCAGCCAAAGCGTTGGCCGCCGAAATCGCGGCCGGCAAGTCGATCGAATCTGCCGCCACCGCCAAGGGTCTTTCGGCCAGCAAGCAGGCCGCAACGGACCGCCAGAAGCTTGAAAGCGCAACCTCGCCTGCAGTTGCCGCAGCCGTGTTTGCCGCAGCGCAGGGCAAACTTGCCGAGCCTGCCAAGGGCGCGCTCGGTTGGTATGTCATCCGGCTTGACAGCGTGATCCACAATCCGGGCAAGACCGTCGATCAGGCGCGCGCCGAAATCGCCACCGCACTGACCGCCGACAAGCGCCGCGCCGTGCTGGCCGACATGTCGGCAAAACTGGACGATGCGTTCAGCAGCGGCACCGGGCTCGCCGATGCGGCCAAGGCCTATGGCCTGACGGTGATCGTTACCGATCCGCTGCAAGCCGATGGCACGGTCCCCGGCAAGCCGACGATCAAGCCAAACGCCGATGTGACCCCGCTGATCCAGACCGCGTTCGGCATGGAGCGCGAGGGCCAGCCGCAAGTCGCCGAATTGAAGGCTGGTGCGCGCTATGTCATCTTCGACGTCGGCCAGATCACCCCTGCCGCCGCCCCGCCGCTGGCCGAAGTGCGCGAAAAGGTGCTCGCCGATCTCACCATGGCGCGCGGCTACGGCGCGGCCAAAGCGGCATCGGACAAGCTGCTAGCCGCTCTCGCCCGCAAGACTCCGCTGGCCGACGCGGTCAAAGCGCTGGGGGTCACGCTTCCCCCCCGCGCAGGCCGTATCCATGCCCCGCGAGCAGCTCACCGCCATGCAACCCAAAGTGCCCGCCACGCTCTCGCTGATGTTCGCGATGGCGCAAGGCACCGCCAAGCGGCTTGAGGGGGAGAACAAGGTCGGCTGGATCGTGGTCATGCTGAACAAGATCGTGCCCGGACAAGTGACGCCAGACGATCCGCTGATGGTGCGGGCGCGCGGCGAACTTGGTCAGGTGGTCGGCCGCGAATATGTCGACGAGCTGCGCGCCGCCGTGCGCGAAGCTGTGGGCGTGAAGCGCAACGAGGTGGCCATCGCCGGGCTGCGCCAACAGCTTTCCGGCGGCCAATAGGCGCAATGGCTGCAGCAGCGGACACCGTTGAGGCCCCGGCCAAGGTCGGCCTTCTCCCGGAAAACGGCGTGGCGGCAGAGGCCGCCCTCGCCGCAGGCAAGCCCGCGCTCGTCTGGCGCAAGCTGATCGCCGATACCGAAACCCCGGTGGGTGCGGCGCTCAAGCTGATGGAGCCGGGGCGCGGCGATTTCCTGCTCGAATCGGTCGAAGGCGGTGAAGTGCGCGGGCGCTACAGCCTGCTCGGGCTTGATCCCGATCTGGTGTTCCGCGCCGAGGGCGGTGCCGCCGAAATCAACCGCGACTGGCGGCTGGACCGCGCGGCCTTCACTCCGCTCGAAGAGTCCAGCCTGCCCGCCTTGCGCGCGCTGGTCGAGGCGTGCCGCATCGACGTGCCCGATGGCCTGCCCAAGTCGCTCGCCTGCCTCGTCGGTTATTTTGGCTACGAAACCATCGGCCTTGTTGAAAAGCTGCCGCGCGCGCCCGCAAGCCCGCTTGAGCTGCCTGACATGCTGTTCGTGCGCCCCACCGTGGTGCTGGTGTTCGACCGGCTGTCGGACGAACTCATCGCCGTTGCCCCGGTTTGGCCGAGTGCTGGCGAGCCCGCGCGGCTCGTCGAAGCCGCTGCTGACCGCATCGACGCGGCGCTCAGCCGCCTCGCCAACCCCGTGCCCGCCGAGGCGCGGCTCGAAGCCCCGCTGCCTGCAGAACGCACGCCGGTCATGGCCCCGGCAGACTATGCCCGCATGGTCAGCCGCGCGAAGGACTACATCGAGGCGGGCGATATCTTCCAGGTCGTGCTCGCCCAGCGCTTCACCACGCCCTTCCCGCTGCCGCCTGCCGCGCTTTACCGCGCGCTGCGGCGGATCAACCCCTCGCCATTTCTCTATTTCCTTGATCTCCCCGGCTTTGCGCTGATCGGTTCGAGCCCCGAGATCCTCGTGCGCATCCGCGACGGCGAAGTGACGATCCGGCCCATCGCGGGCACCCGCCCGCGCGGCGCCAACGAAGCCGAAGACCGCGCCAACGCCGCCAGCCTCCTCGCCGATCCCAAGGAACGCGCCGAGCACCTGATGCTCCTTGATCTGGGCCGCAATGATGTTGGCCGCGTCGCCGCCGCCGGCACGGTCAAGGTGACGGAAAGCTACACCGTCGAGCG
>CAIKKO010000357.1 GCA_903828025.1 uncultured Sphingomonadales bacterium | reverse complement strand
GGGCAGCGCCATGCAGGTCGCGTCCTTCGAACCGACATGCGTGTCGTGGCCCATCGCCGAGAACGGCGCATTGACGATCCGTTCGGAGAAGCCCTTGTCGCCAATCGCGGCGATATCATAAGCGCGGAAGCCGCCCTTGCCTTCGGCCACGAACATGTATTCGCCGCGCATCTGCAGGCAGCGCACCGGATCGGCGGTGCCCTTGGTCACGTTGGTGAATTCCTCGCGGCCCGTGGTCTCGCCCGAAAGCTTGCTGTCCGCGATGCCCCCGCGCGTCCAGTTCTTGAGCTCACGGCCGTTCTTCTCGACATGCTGCTTGTAGAAATCGGGATAGGCATAGCGGTGGAGGTAGCTGCCGATCACCGCCTGCGGCTCGTCCCACTCGGTCACGCGCACGGCCTCGAACCCGCCATCCAGCCCGAACCACGCGTTCATGCCGACGAAGTTGACGTAATTGGTGCCGAGCAGCAGCAATTGCGCCATGATCGCGTTGTTGTCGTCCGCCTGGCTCAGGTGACAATCGGTGCACTGCTTGGTTTCAGCGAGGCGCACGGTGTGCGGGAAGTGCGGCGCGAAGGCCTGCGACGAATAGCCGGGCGAGGAGATCGGCGGCTGCTGCACATAGATCCGCTCGCGGTTGATGTTGGTCGAGGAGAGGATCAGCGCAGATGTCGAGCGGATCGGCGCGGTGATCGCTTTGCCGGATATCGGACTGCCTGTCGCATCGAACCGCACCGGATCAGAGCCCGATGATTTGGTGAGCATGTGCTTGCCCAGCTGGAACATGTCGTCGCGCGCGACTTGCGGGTTATAGGTCGCGTAGTTGCGGGTGTAGTCTTCCTCGTACTTGTGCGTGGCGGATTTCCAGTTGGCCTCGATCGGCAAGTGGCACCCGGCGCACGAGGTCGTCCATGAAAGGTGGCAGGTGAAGCAGGCCATGTCGTCGTCGCCGTGCGCGCGCTCGGCCTTCGGTACGCCAAGCCCGAAGCGGTAGAGCCCGTCGTCCGCGCCCGTCCGCCCCATGAGCTTGGCACGCGCCGCCTTGGGATTGAACACCGGCTTGCCGCCCGGTTCGGTCACGCCCTGATACTGCGGATCGACCGATTCCTTCACCAGGCTGACGCGCCACGCCAGCTTGGGGTCAATGATCGAGCGCTGCGTGAGCACGCGCCGCCCGTTTTCCACGGACCATTCGAACCGGCGCTGGCCATCGGCATTGCGCAGCAGCGCGAGGTTGTTGCCCTTCTCTGGCGCGGCGAGGTTCGAGGTCATCAAGGTCGGCAGCGCATCCGCCGTGCCGTGGCAATCCTTGCACCCGATCTCGACCGCATTGGCGACCTCGCCGTAGATGAGCCCGTTGCCATGCGCATCCTGCGCAAAGTGGCAATCGGCGCACTGCATGCCGAGCTGCGCGTGGATATCCATCATGTGGACCGACTTGCCGGGATTGTCCGGCCCCGGCTCGACGAACTTGCCCTCGCCGGCCTTGCGCCACTTCTCCGGATCATCGGGCGAAATGATGTGCGCCTTGTCCGTGCCGTAGGTCGACATGTCGCCATCGGCGTCGAGCAGATTGCCGCGCCGGTCGCGCTTCAGGATCGCGCGGAAATTCCAGCCGTGGCCGTGGTAGTCGGCAAACTGGGTGTCCTTGTTATCCTTGTTCAGGTCATAAACGTTGCGCAGGAATTCGACATCGCGCCACAGCCCGCGCGTGCTCGCGCCCTCGGGGTTGCGATCGAGCACTTCGCGCTGCTCGGCCATGTTCGGATGGAACTGGTGCTTGAACGCGCGCGCCCAATCCGCGTCCGAAACGGCGGGCGGTTTGGGCGCGGTGTTCTCAGGGCCGGGCCACATGCGCGGGGCATCGGACTCATAGTCCCACATCGTGTAGCCGAGGAACGAATTCAGGAAGATGTTCGGCTGGTGCATGTGGCAGTTCATGCACTGGGCGGTGGGAATCGCGCGGGTGAAAGCATGGACCAGCGGGTGGCCGCGCTCGCGCTCGTCCATCGGCACGGGGCCAGCCGCATGCCCGCTCGCGTCGAGCCCGGCGGCAGCGTGTGCCTCGGCCTGGCTCATCTTGTGGCTATCCATCGTGCCATGCGGCGCGGGGCCCTCAGCGGGAGCATAAACCAGCTGTTCAGCGGACGCGATGGCGCGCGCGCAATCCCCAGCGCGGTCGTTCGATTCCTCGGGGTCGGTCGCATCGCCGCCCATATACTTGCCGTGCCCGCCCATCACGGTGCCGCGCACGCGGTCGTGATGTTCGTTCCTGGCCGCGTCATAGCTGCCGTAGGCACCGCTGCGGTGTTCGCCTTCGCGCAAGCTGTTGATCGTGGGGTCGGCGGTGATCGTCTGCCCGTCGCGCCCGCACTTCGCGTAGTTTGAACTGTGGCGCGGTTCGCGGTCGTTGGCATAGATTACGTGGCACGCAGCGCAGCCCGACGAGCGATAGTCGCCCGGCTGATCGTTGGTGCCCATCTGGAACAGGAACGGATCGTTGAGCCGGGTCTTGTGGATATTGAGCACCGGGATCGCCACCCGGAGCCCAGTGGCCGGGCCTCGGTTCGATTGCTTGAGATCGGGGCGACCGGGCTCTTCCAGCCGCTGGATCGACCCGGTCGAATTGGGCAGACCGATTTCGGGGAACTGCGGATTGATCGTGCGCCCACCATCCTCGAACACGCGGAACACATCGCCCGGCGGGATCGTGTGCCACTTGGGCAGCGGATAAAGGATCGGCAGCGCGCCGCGCGCTCTCTCCGCCGGGGTCACGGTGCCCCACATCGGCTTGCCGTCAGCCCCGATTTCCTTCGAGGCAGACTTGAGCAGCGCAGGCTCGCCGCCGCGCGTGAAGCTTTCGCCGAACATGTAGTTTTTGAACGGCACGATACCGTTGTTGTAGGCCGCCCCGCCCCACAGCATCGCGCCCGTGCTCATCAGCGAGCGCTCGGAGGCCTCGATGATCGACATATGGCAGGCCCCGCACGAATCGCGCGCGACGCGGTAGTCGGACGGGTTGACGAAGCGGATGTATTCGGGGCTTTCCTTGGCCAGCAGTGCATAGGAGCGCTGGGGGTTCGCTGAACTGGGCCAGTTCCAGCTGGCCGGGAACCGGGGCAGGACATGCGCATCCTTCATCGCCCCGACATAGTCCATCGAACCGCGGTTCCAGCTGCGATCGGCCACGATCTTGCTGTTGCCGCCGTGGCAATCGGTGCACGCGAGCACGACCGCCGGGCTGGCATGCATCGTGCGATGGTCGCTCTTGGTGTGGCAACTGACGCAACCGGCGTTGGCCTTGTCGACAAAGGCCCATTGCTCGGCCGCTGTGTCGCCCGGCTGGCCGCGCGGTGCGGGGGGCGCACGCAGCTGAGTGACTTTCTGCGCGATCTCCTCGCCCGAGGCCCAGAGCGCAGTGGGCAGGCCCAGCCCGGCAAGCAGGAGCACCAGCCAGAACAAGGCCGATTTGCGGTTGGAGCGGGCGTCAGAGTGCATGGTCGGTCGATTGCCCATCAGAACGCGAGAGTCAGGTTGGCGAGGACGGAGGCAAACTGCCGCCCGTGGCCGCGCTGGTCAAACAGGTCACGAAACCCCGCACCGGCTTCCAGCACCGCCGCGGAGACCCGCAGCACCACGTTCTGCGCCGCCTTCGGCCGCCAGGTCGAGGCGACCGAGAGATCCCAGCCGATGTCCCTGGGGATCGAACCCTCGTTGCGCAGAACTTGAAGTACTTTGGTATTGGCGAACCACAAGTGGTTGGCATTGGCCGAAACCTGCAAGTGCGGCGTCAGATCGAAATCACCACCCAGCCCGACCAGCGCCGTGCCCGGGTTGAGGAAATTGGATTGCCCCTCATCCTTCGAAGAGCGCAGCGAATTGAGAATGCCGTTGCGACCGTTGACCGAAATCACCCGGCCGCCGCCCGCGAACGGGATCGACTGGCGGATCCAGTAGGAGGTATCGGCCCCCGCGAACTGCGGGTTCTCCAGGATCGCGTCGAAGCCCTTCTCGGTGTTGTCGTAAGGGTTGCTGTCGCCGCTGGCATAGAGGCCCGAGGCACGGAAGCGCGCCCAGTCGCGATCATAGCTGAGCTCGGCCGCCGCAAAGAACGCGCGGATCTTGGCTGGCTCGCTGGTCAGGGAATTGTTCCGGTCCTTGCCGAACGCGCCATAGAGCTGGCCAGTCATATTCAGACGACCGACATGCCCATCCACCCCGTAGCCAAGATAGACCACATCATAGCGGCGCGGCCGCAGATCGCCGAGCAGCGCCGGGCGCACCGGGAAGCCGTTCTTGTCGATGTAGATCTCGGTCTCGCGGTTGCGGTTCCATGTGGCCGAAAGCTGGCTGGTGAGGCCGATGATCGGGAAATCCTGCCGGAAGATATTGCCGGTTACGATCCAGTCGCGCCGCAGCGGGGCGGTGATATCGTTGAGCCCGGAATTGGTGTCCTTCTCGATCCGCCAGAACGCGGCGAGATTGAACTGCACGCGGTTGTTGTCGCGGTTGCCGAACAGGCGCACGCCAAGCTGGTTGTCGTTGAACAGGAAGCCGCGAAAGTCCGACTGGAACGGCTGGATGCCCACGCGCAACGACACGAAATCGAACCGCTTTGTATCAAACCGGCCGATGTGATAATCGACGAAGGCTTCCTGAAGCCCGATAAACCCGTCGGTGCGCTGCGTACCCTTCGAGGGCTCCACAAACAGCACGCGGCGCTCGGGCACTTCGACATGGTTGATGTTGCCCGCAATCGAGACGCGGTACTCGACGATCGGCGGCTTGAACGCGGTCTCACCCTTGAGCAGCGAGAACCCCGCGACAAAGGTCTGCGAGAGCACCAGGCTCTTGCTGCGCCCGAAGGTATCGATCGAATCCGGATCAGTCGTGGTCTGGTTGCCGACAGGGATCGGGAAGCTGCGCGGCTCGAACACCGTGTCCGAAACACCGTTGGCAATGAAGAACCAGTCGTCGCCCTTTAGGAAACCGGGCTTCTTGCCCGCCGCGAGCGGACGGTCGCCCTTGAGCGTGTTGTGGTGGAAAGGATCGAGCTTCGAATGGCAGACATAGGCCAGACGCGGGAACAGCGTGTAAAGCGCGGTGTTGATCTCCCCCGTCGCCGCGTCCCGCTTGGGGCAGAGCGAGGAAGTGATGCGCCAGCGATCCGGCACGCCGGTATCGAGCACGAGATCAGACGGGCTGCCCTCCCCGTCCCACGTGTCGTAGAAGGCTTCGGGCGGGGGCGCATTGACCGCGCCGGGATTGTCCTGCTCGACCTTGTCGGGCAGCTCTTTCTGGTAGCCCGGGCGGCGGCGACCATCAATCAGTGCATCGTCGGCTGTCACTGGGGCAACCACGGGTGCTGAGACCGTTCCCGCCTCAGCTGCCGCAGGCAGGGGTGCGGCCTGCGCGGCGGGAGCTTCGGTGGTGGCGGGCGGCATGGCCGGGTGCGCCGCAGCTTTAGCGGGCGAGACCAGCGCCAGCAACGGGGCCAGAAGAGCGGCGAACAGGCTCACAAACCGTCGCAGACGTTCTGTGCGGACGTATCGATGAACGGCGCGAACGGGCAGGTGATGTAGCGCAGGCGTGTGCCGTTAGCCCCCACTTTCACCACGATGCGGTCGGCACGCATGGCTTTGGGCGCATTGCCGATACCGCTGACCCGCTTCGCCGCATTGGCCGTGCCAAGGAAGGCGATCATGTTGTCCTGATCGATCCCGTCGCCCGAAACACCGATCGCGCCAACCAATTGGTTGCCCCGATAGATCGGCACCGAACCGGAGAAGATCTGCAAGCCGTTGGCCAGCCGCTGCTGCCCGCTCGGCGCGAGCGGCACATGGGTGCAGCGGTCTGCCCCCAGCGTCTGTGCGATAAGGGTCGTCTGAAGGCCTACCGCGAAAGGGCTGAACTGCTTGATGGGAACCGAGAGCGGGCCATTCGGACGCCCCACTTCGCCATCGGGGAAGAACGGCCGCGCAAGATTGCCCACCGCGCGGTTGCTGAAAGCCGTTTTGCCCGTCAGCGCGGCCGGATCATCCAGAAACGCGCGGGTCGCGGCAACGACCGGAGCCACCCCGGCGTCGGGATCGGCCAGCAAAAGCGCGCCTGCCTTGGGGTTCGAGAAGAACGCGGCGGTCCGCGCCTTCTGCAGCGAGACATCGGTGCCGAAGATCGGCGCATCGGGGCTGCGCACCACGCCCAGCGCCGTGCCCCAGCTGTCGACCACCGAAATCGTCACCTGGGCGCGATCATCCAGCGGGCGGCGGATCTGCGCGCGCGCATGGCTCATCACCTTGAACGCTTCCTCAAGCAGCGCGCGCACTTCATCGGGCGAGAGCGCGGTGCCGACTTCGGCCGCATCATCCCCGCCCCGGATCGGGAAGCGGTTCACGCCATTCCCGTCGGTCAGCACGAAAGCATCGGGGTTGGAAAACTCGCTCGGCTTGGCATAGCGCAGGCCGCTGCGTTCGGTGCCATAGGCCACGCCCGGCACAATCGCGCCGCCGGCATAGAAGCCCGCCACTGCAATCAGCGACCCCGCGCTTGCGCCAAGCGCGGCGAAATTCGATTGGAGCGGATGGAGTTGGCCGAAATCCGCATCCGAAAAGCGCAGCGTCGAGCCATCCACCGGGATACGATCAGCCCGGATCGTCGTGGTCGGGCCAAAACCCTGCAGGCCCGCGAACGCAATCACCTCATCGAGGTCCTTGTCGAAGTCGAGCACATTGGGATCGAAGCCATAAACCCCGTCCGCCAAGACCCCGACGCCGCCGACCACGACACCGTTTTTGTAGAGCGGGAACCCGCCCGGATCGGCAGCGAGCCCGAGTGGCGAGCGCTTCGGCCCGGTCATCGCCATGGCCGCAGGGGCTGCGTCGGAAAAGCGTGTGTTCAGATCCGAGCAGGGCAGCTGGCTGAACTGCACGCCAAACAGCGGACCGCTTTCCAGCCCCGGCGTGCTCGGCGCGGGCGGGAAATGCTGCTGCACGATCATGCTGGCGGTGCGGGTGGAAAAGGCGTTGCCTGCGGACGAGAGGTAGGCCCCGGTGACAGCCTTGGCGATGGCCCCGGCCTCGGACGGCAGAGTGGTCGGGATCTGGCTCGGCGCGGTAATGCGCATCGTCGGCTTCGCGCCCGTCATGCGATAGACCGCCAGCACGTTGCCCACCCGGTCGACCACCGCGATGGTCGCCTTGGCGCCGCGCGCCTTGGCCTCACCCACCGACTGGGCGATTACTTTCTGGACGTCGGCAACCGTGAGCGCTTGCCGCGAAGGCGCGCGAAAGACCCTGCCGCTCAGGGCCGCACTTGCCGCGACGGGGGCAAAGCCCGAAAGCACCATGCCCAGCATCGCCAACCATGCGGCGAAGTGGCCCGGCAGGCCCCTTTTCGCCATCAGCGCAGGCTCCGGATCGAGCGGACCGCGCCGCCCAGCGCGCGGCGGAAAGCAATCGGCTGGAAGCCGTTGGGATCACGCACCGCTGCATAGGCCTGATTGATCTGGATGCGCAGCCCGCCAGCCCCGGCCGAGTTCACCATCCCGGCATTGACCATACCGTTCAACAGCGTATCGAGCGCCATGACCGACTGGACCGAGCCCTCATAGTCGGTGAAGCGCTCCGAGATCGCATCGCTGGCGATCGTGTCGATCACCGCAAAAGCCTGATCGCGGCTGAAGGCGGTCGTGGCAAAGCGGGCGGAGAGCGCTTCCGCCGCTTGCCGCAGCGCCTGCGCCGCAGCCACCGCCTCACCCCGGCCCACGCCCATTGCGCGGTGGAAGGCCTTGCTGCGCGCGTCGAACGTCGCGGCCTCGGCGGGTGCGACGACGCGCGCGGCGGCGAGCAGCAGGATCATGTTTTCGTCGTTGTAGGGCGGCATGCCAGTGTGGATCGGACGGCCCGGATTGGGCACTGCGCTGACATTGGCCTCATCGCTGTCGTAAATCCGGCGGTGGCACGAATGGCAATCGTAGAAAGTGAACTCGGGGAACACGCCGTCGTTCGCCTTGGCCGGCTGGCTGTAGAGCGAGAGCCCGCGCGCGACCGCCTCGGCCTGACCAATCGCCCACATCTGCATCGAATTGGTCTTGTGTCCCTTGCGCTGCACGTAGTCCGCATCCTCGTCGTGATGCTGCTGCAAGGTGCTGAACAGATCGAGTTCGAACGAGATGCGCGGATGGCCAGCGGCCATGATGCGGTGCGCGATGAACTGCCCCTGCCCGTCACCCGAGAGGTGGCAATCGAGACAGACCGTGGCGCGGGTGCGCGGATTGGTGAGGTCGGTCATGCCCTGCGCGACATTGCGCGCGTGGCTCGTGCCGACGGTATAGTGGGTGGCGAGCCAGCCCCCGCCTGCACCGCCGCCCGCATTGCCGTGGCAGGCCTCGCAATCGACGCCTTCAGCCGGGTGGGCCGAGCCGCGTGTGGCGTGGCATCCCGCGCATTCGCGGGTGACCCCGGCGCTATCAAGCCCGAGGCGGCGCACGATTGCTGCGCCGCGCGGTTCGCCGATCACACGCCAGGCGCGGCTATGCGCACCGGTGGGGGAGCTTTCTTCCTGCCAGCGCAGCAGTTCATCCTGACGCACGGGTGTGCCGCTGGCGACGCTGCGGCCATGGCACGTCGATCCGGCGCAGCTTGCAACGCCCATGTGCGCGCGCAGCGGGCTTTCACCGGAGGCAGCTTCGGCCTTGAGCGGAGCCGACGACAGGGACAGCGCCGCACTGAGCGCAAAGGCTGCCAGCGCCAAGCATACCAAACCAGCGCGCACCGGCGCCTTGGCCAGTCTGCGAATGGCAGCTGCAAGCAGCCGCGCCCGTTCCGATATGCCCCGCCCAGTAGACAAAATCGTGCCCCTCGATTCATACGCCTTGCGAAATGCGGCGGGGCTTTTGCAGCCCTCACCGCGTGCCCGACGAAATTATAGCAAGGCGACCCTTAAATATGTGGTTACGCCAGACGGCGCCCGCCGTTCAAGCTTCGAATCATCCGCAACCGGCCATTTTGCCCAAGCCCGACAACTGCTTGTCCCGCAATGGGACGATACCGCGGGACGATCCTGCGGTGCCTTAATCGAGACCGGCCGCCTAAGCGCGCCGGATCACGAGATTGCGGATCTCGCTCATGTCTTCCATCGCGAACCGGATGCCCTCGCGGCCAAGCCCGGAATCCTTGACCCCGCCATAAGGCATGTTGTCGACCCGGTAGCTCGAGACATCGTTGACCACGACACCGCCGACATCGAGCCCGTCCCAGGCATCAAGCACTTTGTGAATATCACGCGTGAAGATACCGGCTTGCAAGCCGAATTTGCTGTCGTTGACTTCCTCAAGCGCGGCCTGCCAGTCGCTGAATTTCGAGAGGATCACCACGGGGCCGAACGCTTCCTCGGTGTAGACATCCATGTCGCGGCTGCAGCCTTCGAGCAGCGTCGCCTCAAGCATGCTGCCCTCGCAGCCGCCGCCTGCGAGCAAGGTCGCGCCGCCCGCGACAGCGGAGTCGACCCAGCTCTTCAGCCGCTGGGCTTCCTTGGCCGAGATCATCGGCCCGATGAAGGTATCACGCGCCTTGGGATCGCCCGAGATCAAGGTTTTCACCTTATCCGTCAGCATGTTACGGAAGGTTTCGTAGATGCTTTCGTGGATAATCACGCGCTGCACGTGGATGCACGACTGACCCGACTGGTAATATCCGCCGAAAATGATCCGCGCGAGTGCGTGATCGAGATCGGCATCGGCATCGACGATCACCGCCGCATTGCCGCCGAGTTCGAGAACGACCTTTTTCTTGCCGGCCTTGGCCTTGAGCTCCCAGCCCACCCCGGGCGAACCGGTGAACGAGAGCAGCTTGAGCCGGTCGTCGGTGGTGAACAAGTCTGCACCCGCACGGCTGGCAGGCAGGATCGAGAACGCGCCTTGGGGCAGCACGTCGCATTCCGCCAGCACCTCGCCCATGATGATCGCGCCGAGCGGCGTGAGGCTCGCGGGCTTCATCACGAAAGGACAGCCCATCGCGATGGCGGGCGCGATTTTGTGCGCCGCCAGGTTCAGCGGGAAGTTGAACGGCGAGATGAAGCTGCAAGGCCCGATCGGCACGCGCTTCCACATCCCCATATAGCCCTTGGCGCGCGGACTGATGTCGAGCGGCTGGACTTCGCCGTAATTGCGCGTCGCTTCCTCGCTGGCGATGCGGAACGTGTCGATCAACCGGCCAACCTCGCCTTCGGCATCAGCAATCGGCTTACCCGCCTCCACGCACAAGGAATAGGCCAATTCATCAAAGCGTTCGCCGAAACGTTTAACACAGTGGGCGAGAACATCGCGCTTCTCATAGCTCGCCAGCCGCGCCATCGGTTCGGCGGCGCGCACCGCCCCGGCAATCGCTTCGTCGATCACATCAGGCGTCGCGAGCGCGGTGCGGAACGCGATCTCGCCGGTGAACTTGTCGGTCACCGCCAGATCGGTGTTGGGCTGCACCGCCTTGTTGTTGAGATAGAGCGGGTAGACGTCTTTGAGTTTCATCGGGAATCCGCCTGTTTTGAGCCTGTGCACCTGAGCCGCTGACCTAGAATGCAGCCGCGTGTTTCGACAAGACCGAGCCGCGTGCTGCCAGACACTCTGGCCGCAGCGGCCTAGCCCCCCGGACCGGACCCCGCCCGACCCGCCGCTAGAGCGCCTTCGACAGCGCCTTGATATCCTTGTTGAGGATCTGGTCGTTCTCCGAATAGTCGACCGGGCAATCAATCAGGTGCACACCCGGTGTATCGCGGCAGTGCGCAATCAGTTCCTTGAGGTGCTCTGCGCTTTCGACCCGGTGGCCGTGCGCGCCGTAAGCCTCAGCGTATTTCACGAAGTCCGGGTTGCCATAAGTCAGCCCGAAATCGACGAAGCCCATGTTGGCCTGCTTCCAGCGGATCATGCCGTAGCTGCTGTCATTGAGGATCAGCACCGTCAGATTGAGGCCGAGGCGCACCGCGGTCTCCATCTCCTGGCTGTTCATCATGAACCCGCCGTCGCCGCAGATCGCCATGACCTTGCGCTCGGGATAGATCATCGCGCTCATCATGGCCGAGGGCAGCCCCGCACCCATCGTGGCGAGCGCGTTGTCGAGCAGCACGGTGTTGGGCCGGTAGGCGGTGTAGCCACGCGCGAACCAGATCTTGTAGACCCCGTTGTCGAGGCAGATGATCCCGTCATCGGGCATCGCTGCGCGGATTTCGCTGACAAGATAAGGCGGAAAAATCGGGAAGCGCGCATCGGCCGCCAGCGGCGCGGTGTGGGCGACCTCGGCGGCGCGGTAGGAGAGCAGCTTCTCGCTGGTCCAGCTGCCGCTGGGCACGATGTCTTCCTTCATCTGCCAGATCGCGTTGGCGATATCGCCGATCACTTCAATATGCGGAAAATAGACCGGATCGACTTCGGCGGTCTTGGACGAAACGTGGATCACCGTGGGCCCGCCTTCACGCATAAAGAACGGCGGTTTTTCAATGACATCGTGGCCAATGTTCACAATGCAGTCGGAGTCTTCGATCGCGCGGTGCACGAAGTCTCCGGCGGACAGCGCCGCGCAGCCGAGGAACTTGGGGTGCCGCTCGTCGATCACGCCCTTGCCGAGCTGGGTGGTGAGGAAGGGAATGCCGGTCTTCTCGATAAACTGGAGCAGCATGCGCCCCGTCATCGTGCGATTCGCGCCCGCGCCGATTACGAGCACCGGAGACTTGGCACCTTCGAGCGCCTGAACCGCCTGGCGCACCGATTTGGGATCGGCGCTGGGGCGGCGCACCGAGCTGCGCTTGAGCGGGCGCGAATCGGTGTGCTCGTCGGCGATATCCTCGGGCAGCTCGATATGGGTCGCGCCGGGCTTTCCCTCTTCGGCAAGCCGGTAGGCCTCGCGCACCCGGCTCGGGATATTGTCCGAGCTGGCCATCTGGTGCGTGAACTTGGTGATCGGCCCCATCATCGAGACGACGTCGAGGATCTGGAAGCGGCCCTGCTTCGATTTCTTGATCGGCTTCTGGCCGGTGATC
>CAIKKO010000356.1 GCA_903828025.1 uncultured Sphingomonadales bacterium | reverse complement strand
GTCGGCGAAGGCGGAAAGCTCGCCCATCACGCGCGCCAGCGGCAGCGCCCCCGCAAGATCGCCGATGGCCAGCGCGAGCGACAACGCGAGGCGTTCGCGGCGCAGGGCCACGCCCACATCCTCGCAACCGTCACCGGCGCGGCGGGCGGCGGCCAGCGCGTCCTCGATCCGGCCCAGTTCCAGCAGCTCTGCCAGCGCGGGCAGCCGATCGAGCGTGCGGCACAGGAACGGCGCTTCGGTGCGGGCGCGGCGGATAGCGTAGGGCCAGTCGGCCAAAAGGGGGGCACCGCTCATCGCCGTGAGATGCCCGCTCGGGCGCGTTCGATCAAGCGCGACGGTCCGGCTTGCCAGCGCGCAGGGCCTCTGCCACGTCTGGCGGGGCGAATGGATGATGCGTGCAGATGACGCGTTGCGTGGCAAGAGCAATGCGGCCTTGGTGGATAATTAAGGAACCAAATCAATGTCTTATTCCGCGATGCAGATGCCCCCAGAATGGCATCCGCAGGACTGGCTCTGGATCGGGTTTCCGCATCTGGCGGAGGAGTGGTCCGGCGTGATCGCGCGCGCGCAGGAGCAGATTGCCGCCTTTGCCAGCGCGGTGGCCGATAGCGGGCAGGAAGTGCGGCTGATCGTGCGCGATGCGGCCAATGCCATGCGCGCGCGGTCGCTGGTTTCAGCGGCAGTCACGCTGGAGCAGCGGGTTTATGGCGACGTGTGGCTGCGCGATACCGGGCCGCTGGTGGTGCGCGGAGCAGATGGTGCGCGGCGGGCGCGGCTGTTCGGGTTTAACGGCTGGGGCGAGAAGTATCTGATGGAGGGCGATCAGGCGATCGGGGCCGATCTCGCCGCGAGCGCCGGGCTGCCTGCCGATCGCTGTGACTGGATTCTGGAGGGCGGCGCGCTCGATGGCGATGGCACGGGGCTGGTCGCGACGACCGAGCAGTGCCTGCTCAATCCGAATCGCAACCCGGCCCTCTCGCGCGCAGATCTGGAGATGCGGCTGGCGCGCGATCTGGGGTTCGACCGGGTGCTGTGGCTGGGGGACGGGCTGATCAACGACCACACCGACGGGCATGTCGACAACCTCGCGCGCTTCGTCGCGCCGAACCGGCTGGCCGTGCCGCGTGCGACGGGGCCGGCCGATCCCAACGCCGCGATCTATGCCGATACCGCCGCGCGGGCGCGGGATTTCGGAGTGGAGGTGGTGGACGTGCCTTCGCCCGGCCTCGTCGAAGGGGGCGGCATGGTCCAGCCCGCGAGCTACATGAACTTCGTGATCGCGAACAAGGTCGTGATCGTGCCGGTGTTCGGCACGCAGCATGATGACGACGGGGTCGCGGCGATTGCCGAACTGTTCCCCGGCCGCGCGGTGATCGGGCTGATGGCCGATGCGGTGCTGGCGGGTGGGGGCGGGTTTCATTGCTCCAGCCAGCAGATGCCTGCGGCGTGATTATGCGCCCCTTAACCCAGCGGCGCTAAAGGGCAGGGCCATGGCACACACAATTCCAAAGACGGTGATGGTGATCTTCGGCACGCGCCCCGAAGCCATCAAAATGTTCCCCGTGGTCCACGCGCTCAAGGCCGATCCGGCCTTCCGTGTGGTGACCTGCGTTTCGGCGCAGCATCGCGGCATGCTCGATCAGGTGCTGGAGATTGCCGGGATCGTGCCCGATCACGATCTCGATCTGATGAAGCCCGATCAGACGCTCGATGGCCTCACCGCCGCGTTGCTGACGGGGCTCGGCGGCGTGATGGATGCCGAACAGCCCGATTGGGTCGTGGTGCAGGGCGATACCGCCACCGCCATGGCGGGCGCGCTGGCGGCCTATTACCGCAAGGTGCCGGTGGCGCATGTGGAAGCCGGTTTGCGCAGCCACAATATCTATCACCCCTGGCCCGAAGAGGTGAACCGCAAGATCATCGGCACGATTGCCGCGCTGCATTTCGCGCCCACGGAAACCTCGGCGGCGGCGCTGCGTGCGGAGAACGTTTCAGCCGACGCGATCCATGTGACGGGCAACACCGTGATCGACGCGCTGCAATGGGTTTCGGCGCGAATCGAGGCGGAACCGGCGCTGGCCAGCGGCCTTGCCGATCTGGAAGCGCGGTTTGCGGGCAAGCGGATCATTGGCGTGACGAGCCACCGGCGCGAGAATTTCGGCGGCGGGCTGGAGGCGATTGCCGAGGCGATCCGGCAGATTGCCGCGCGCCCCGATGTGGCGCTGATTTTCCCGGTCCATCCCAATCCCAACGTGCGCAAGGTGATGGAGGGCGCGCTGAGCGATCTGCCCAATGTCGCGCTGATCGAGCCGCTGGATTACCCGCATTTCGCCCGTCTGCTGAGCCTGGCCGAGATCATGCTGACCGATAGCGGCGGGGTGCAGGAAGAGGCGCCTGCACTGGGCAAACCCGTGCTCGTGATGCGTGAGACGACCGAGCGGCCCGAAGGCGTGGAAGCGGGCACCGCGCGGCTCGTCGGCACGCAAACTGCGCGCATAGTTTCCGAAATCTTTACTCTGCTGGACGATAAGGCTGCCTATTCAGCCATGGCGCGCGCGCACAATCCTTTCGGGGATGGGCACGCTGCGCGGCGTATCGCGGAGCTACTGGGACATGCCCCCTAAGACCGGAAATCTGGACGTTAAGCCGAAGGCCAATCCCGAAGTTTGTGTTGTCGGCCTCGGCTATATCGGGCTTCCCACGGCTGCCATCATTGCCCGCGCGGGCTGCCCAGTGCTCGGGCTCGATGTGACGCAGCACGTGGTCGATACGATCAACCGCGGCGAGATCCATATCGAGGAAGTCGATCTCGATGGCCTCGTGCAGGGCGTCGTCCAGCGCGGGTTGCTGCGCGCCTCGACCCAGATCGAACCCGCCGACGTGTTCGTGATCGCGGTGCCGACGCCGTTTGCCAAGGACGGGCACCACACGCCCGACATCTCGTATGTGCAGGCCGCCGCGAGCGAAGTGGCGGGCGTGCTGAAGGCTGGCGATGTGGTGATCCTCGAATCGACCAGCCCTGTGGGCACGACGGACGCCATGCGCGATCTGATGGCCGGGCTGCGGCCTGATCTGAAGTTCCCCGGCCTGACGCGCGAGACGCCGGACGTTTCCATCGCCTATTGCCCCGAACGCGTGCTGCCGGGCCGGATTCTCGAAGAGCTCACCAACAACGACCGCTCGATTGGCGGCATCACGCCGCGCTGCGCGCGCAAGGCGCTGGCGTTCTACAAGCGCTTTGTGCGGGGCACATGCGTGACGACCGATGCGCGCTCGGCGGAAATGACCAAGCTGGTCGAAAACGCCTACCGCGACGTGAACATCGCGTTCGCCAACGAGCTTTCCATCGTGGCGGACCGCATGGGGCTCGATGTGTGGGAAGTGATCCGCCTCGCCAACCGGCACCCGCGCGTGAACATCCTCCAGCCGGGACCGGGCGTGGGCGGGCACTGCATCGCGGTCGATCCGTGGTTCATCGTGGCGAGCGCGCCCGAGCAGACCCCGCTGATCCGCACCGCGCGCGGCGTGAATGACCAGAAGATGCACCACGTGATCGCGCGCGCGACCGAGCTGGTCGATGCCCATCCCAATGCGCGAATTGCGTGCCTCGGCCTCGCGTTCAAGGCCAATATCGACGATTTCCGGGAGAGCCCGGCGCGCTTTGTCGCGGCGCGGATCGCGCGCAAATACGGCAGCCGGGTTTCCATCGTGGAGCCTTATGCCAGCGCGCTGCCGATCGAGTTTACCGACACCGGGGCCAGCCTGATCGACCTCGACGATGCGCTGGAGACGTGCGACGTGCTGGTGGTGCTGGTCGATCACGACGTGTTCAAGGTCGTCCCGCTCGCCGAACGCAGCGGCAAAGTGGTCTATGACACGCGCGGTATCTGGCCGGATCAGCCCGGCGAGGCCCCGGCCTCAGCCGCGCTGCGGCTGGCCAGCTGACGCGCGTCGGCCTCCCGTGAAGCCCGAGGAGGCCCTTTTGCCGAATCTGATCGCTAGGCTCGCGCGGCCCGTCGTTCCGCTGGCGCTGCTGTGCGTGATCGGCTGCAGCGGGCTGGGTGGCCAATCCAGCGCGCAGTCTAGCGCACAGTCCAGTGCACAGGCCGGCGAGCGCAATGCCGCGCCGCCCTTGCAGCCGGTCGCGCGGCCCGAATCCGCACCGCCGCAGACGCCTGCCGAATTCGCGGCGCACGATCAGCAGTATCCGTTCTACATGCCCATGGTCGGCCTGCGCCGTCCGGCCGTCCGCCTGTTCATCAAGTGCGATGCCTCACGCGCGGCGGGGCGCGAGGTTTACAAGGGGCAGGACGCCGCCGCGCTTTATGGCCGGGTCGAGGGCGGGTATGAGTTCGTCTATGAGGCGCGCGATAGGGCGGGCCAGCCCTGCGTCTATCCGTTCGCGCCGTGGCAGCCGGACGTGGTCGGCAATCTGCAGGGCACGCAATATATCCTGCGCTCGTCGATCCCGGGCGAGCAGGTGACGTTCCGCACCGGCAACGAATGGGCCTCGGTCAAGATGCGCGCGCTCGAAATGGGCCGCAACCGCATCCATTTCGAAATGCGCGATATCGCGCTCGATTTCCCCGGTGCGATCCAGCCGCCGGGCGCGCTGCATCTCGAGACGTATGGCGGCGCGAAGCCGGGGCTGTTCACGGTGGTGGTGCGCCGCTCGCAGATCTTTGGCGGCAAGAACGCGATTTTCGCGCCGAGCGGGGAGACCATGCTCTATATCGAGGATAGCGCGATCACCGGCAATGTCGGCACCAATGCCGATCAGGAGCACAGCACCTATATCAACGGCACGCTGGTTTCGCATTTCCGCAATGTCAGCTGGCACGGGCAGCAGGGCTGGAGCAATGTCGCGAGCGGGCACCAGCTCAAGGACAAGGCCTATCTGCGCGTCTATGAGAACGTGACCGTTTCCAACGCGCCGGGCCGGGGCTCGCCCTCGGCGATGCCGCCGATTGATGCTTCGGCTTATGGCTTCACGTGGAGCGACAATCTGCAGATCCGCCGCGTGCAGCCGCTGCAGGAACCGCGCGATGGGCTGGTCGATCTGCGCAGCGAGATTCTCTACGGCAATCCGGAGCATTATCCGTGGCCGGTGATTTCCAATCCGGATTGGCGCATGCCCGCCGTAGCGTTGGGCGCGCTCGATCAGGTCTACCTCTCGGTGTTCTTCAACACCTCGGTGTCCAGCTACCGCACCGAGCCTTATGTTTTCGCGCTGCGCCCGTGGGGGCGGGGGTTCGAGCCGGGGACCGCGACGGTGGTGGGTGCGGGCATGACCACCCGCGCCGAACAGCGCGCGGTTTCATTGGCGTTCAATACGCGCGGGTCGCTGGCGAAAGTCTATTCGGGCGAGGGCTGGACCTATGTGAACCCCAAGCTGCCCGATAACGCGCTATGGGTGACCGACCGCGATGCGTTCATCCGCCACGCGCTCGGCCTGATCGGGCGTTAGCGTTATCCAGCGCGCGCGGATCGTGTCCGAGCTTTCGCGGCTGCCGTCGTGGCTCCAGCCGGGTTCGCGCACGAGGTAGGCCAGTTTGTAGCGCCACGGCGCGGTGGCGAAGTCCTTCAGCATGCTCTTCCATTCGTGGAACACCGAATGGAGCACGCTGAACGTGCCGAGCTGGCGGATCACCCCATAACGCGCCGGTTCCGCGTCAAGCTCGGGCTGGAACGTGCCGAACAGGCGGTCCCAGACCATGAACACGCCCGCGAAATTGCGGTCGAGATAGAGCGGATTGGTCGCGTGGTGGACGCGGTGGTGCGAGGGGGTGTTGAACACCCATTCGAACCACACCGGCATGCGCCGCACCGCCTCGGTGTGGATCCAGAACTGGCCGATGGTGTTGATCGCGCCCACGGTCAGGATCATTTCCGGCGGAAAGCCGATCAGCGCGGGCCAGATGCGGAACACGAACGACAGCGCGATGAACCCGGTCCAGGTCTGCCGCAGCGCGGTGCTCAGGTTGTAGTGCTGGCTGGTGTGGTGGTTGACATGCGCGGCCCAGAACCAGCGCACGCGGTGGCCGGTGCGGTGCGCCCAGTAGTAGTTGAAATCATCGAGCAGCAGCATGGCCAGCCATGACCACCAGACATAGGGCACGCTCGCTATGCGGTGCGCATAGAGCCACAGCGCCGCGCCATAAATCGCCCCGGCCACCAGCGCGCCCGCAACCGTGCTGCCCAGCCCCAGCAGCAGCGAGGTGCGCATGTCGCGCGCTTCGTAGGCGTCCGGAGCATAGCGGCGGGCCCAGGCGATCTCGATCAGGATCAGCGCGATAAAGCCGGGGACGGCATAGGCGATCACATCAATCGGCGCGGCCAGCGGGCGGCTGAACGCCTGTGCGACGGTGTCGAGGACTGCGTTCATGCCGGTTCTTTCAGTCGCCGCAAACTGGCCGCCCAGACTTGCGCCTGCGCGCCGAGATCGAGCGTGACGCTGCCGAAATGCGGATCATCGGTCGAAAGCGTGATGAAGCCCCGGTCCAGCCGCGCGCCGACATGCGAGGTCAGGAGCCGCGCTGCAAACCGCGCGCCGTGGCGGCGGACCAGCATCACCTCGCCCGCGCCGTTGCGCAGCAGCGCGCCGATCCGCGCCCGATCGAGCGCGACTTCGACCGGCGCAAAGCCGCAGCGGGCTTCTTCGGCCAGCGCGCGCGCTTCGGCCTCGTCGGCAATCCGCACATCCTCGCCCAGCTTGAAAGCGCGGACCAGCGCATAGACGAGCAGGATCGCCAGCAGCGAGCCGACTGCCTGCAACGCGATGCTGGCGCCGGGGAGGGCGGCGAGTGCTGCCAGCGTTGCGGTCACGTGCGTCCCTTGCGGGCCATCGGTGCGGTTTGGCTCATGTCGCCTGCGCAGACAGGAAATCGAGCTGGGCGCGAATCGGGCTCACGTCGTAGCCCGCCCCGGCCGCGCCGGTGACGATGGCCTCCAGCGCTGTGCCCATGCGCGCCTGCGCCAGCGCCCAGAGCAAAGTCGAGCGGGTGCCCGAGCGGCAATAGGCAAGGACGGGCTTGTCGCCAGCCGCCGCCAGCGCGGCTTCCATCGCCTCCACTTGCGGCATCGAAAAGCCTGCATGCGTGACGGGAATCGCGACATAGGCGATGCCTGCTGCCGCGGCTGCTGCTGCGATAGCGGCACCGGGTGTCTGGTCGTCCGATTCGTCTTCGGGGCGGTTGTTCACGATCAGCCCGATGCCGAGCGCGCTGGCTTCGGCGATGTCATCAACCGTGATCTGCGGGCTGGCGTAAGTCTTGTCGTCGATCTTGCGGAACATGGGCTTACCCTTTTGCGCCGGAATTCCGCCGGGCCCGGCGGTTCCGGCTGATGATATTGAGCATCTCGACGAAGACCGAGAAACCCATGGCGGCGTAAATATAGCCCTTGGGGATGTGCACCCCGAAACCGTCCGCCAGCAGGACAAGCCCGATCATGACAAGGAACGCGAGCGCGAGCATCACGAGGGTCGGGTTGTGCTCGATGAAGCGCGCCAGCGGATCGGCGGCGATCATCATCAGCCCAACCGTGAAGATCACCGCGCTGACCATGATCGCAAGCTCATCGGTCATGCCGACAGCCGTGAGGATCGAATCGATGGAAAACACCAGATCGAGCGCGATGATCTGCGCAATCGTCGCGCCGAAGTTGGCAGCGACCGCAGACGTCGGGCTCTTGTGATCGAGCAGTTCGCCGCTCGGCTCCGGGTCGATCGTGTGGTGGATTTCCTTGGTGGCCTTCCACAGCAGGAACAGCCCGCCGGCGATGAGAATCAGATCGCGTCCGGAAAAGGCCGTCTCGAACAGCGCTTCGCCATGCGCGCCCGTGCCGCCGGAGAGGCCAAGATCGATCAGCGGCGCGGTCAGGGTCACGATCCAGCCGACCAGCGTAAGCAGGCCAAGGCGCAGGCCGAGGGCCAGCAAAAGCCCGATCCGGCGGGCCTTGCTTTGCTGATGCGCGGGCAGCTTGTTGGAAAGAATGGCAATGAAAATCAGATTGTCGATGCCCAAGACGATCTCGAGCAGCACCAGCGTGACAAGCGCTGCCCAAGCGGAGGGATCTGACAGAAGGGACAGGAGGTGCATGGTGCCAGCTTTGCCCAAACCGTCCCGCGAGAGCAAGTGCCACAAGAACATGGCAGAAAGGCCACACCAATTCGGCGGGAATGCCCCGGAAACGTCGATTCCGTTCGCGCTTGCGCCTTTTGTTGGTTATAGTCTTTTCTGCAGAGGAGCGGTCAGGCGGAGTCTGACAAATTATCCCTTGCTGTGCCGTCGGCAACCGCGTCCGGCTTGCGGCACCCAGGTAAGCAGGGGCGGAACGAAGGTCTATTGGTTTTTATGGGTTTTGACAGAGGGCGGCGGGGTCGCGGACGCGACAAGCGCGATGGTTTCGGTGACGAAGGCGGATTCGATCCCTACGGCGGCGGTGGCGGCGGCGGCGGTGGTTTCGGCGGCGGATTTGATCGCGGCGGTTTTGGCGGCGGCGGTGGCGGTCGTGGTGGTTTCGGCGGCGGTGATCGCGGCGGCTTCAGCGGCGGCCCGCGTGGCGGCGGCGGCGGTGGTGGCGGCTTCGGCGGTCCCCGTGGCGGCGCTGGCGGT